>CAZZLV010000175.1:0-5391 GCA_964655155.1 uncultured Bdellovibrionales bacterium | reverse complement strand
GATCGCCGGGGCAGAAAGTTGCTAGATCGGGTACGTGCACGTTCACGTTCACGTTCACGTTTACGTTTACGTTTACGTTTACGTTTACGTGCACGAGCATGTTCACGCGGAAATACGTGATTTATCGCTCAAAACAATGGGTTATGACCCATCAGCAGCCATCGGCACCCACTCGATTCCGCGATGAGCCTAAAAAATACCTAAAAAACTCGAAAATTTGCTCTCTTTCTAGCTCCAGGAGCGCCGGATTCCCGCCCTAACGGGACGGGAATTAACTCCGGCGCGATGGTCAGCCCCTGCGGGGCTGCAGTTTTTTTATTATGGTCTTGGCTAAATGCTAAAGTGTTACGTATTTTGGAAAGATGCGGGTACTAGTCACGCCAAAGCAGGACTATCTCGCACGGTTATTTCTCTGGCCCCCTGCCCCATCAGTCATAATCATATCTACCCCTCGCGAGCGCAGGTAATCGTGTGTTGCAGCTTCATCGAGACGCGAGCTAGCTAGGTTAATCGCTACTAGGACCCCACGCGCATGCGCTTGCCGAATCGCTTTAGATGATATCCAGCGCTCAAGCTCTACTACTTCAATCGGATACTTTAGAGCCAAAGTTAGCTGCGTTTGTGATCTACACCGAGCGAGTATGCGTGCGCGCGGATAGTTTGCCAGCACTAGCGCTATGCGCTCAGGTGCCCTAATTTGCAGCAAAACTCTCTCTAGCAACCCCCTGGAGCTCACTAGCTCTAGGACAGATAACACAAGGGCATCGGACTCCCCTTTTAGGTCGAGCAGTAGCGTGCTGCGGGTACCAGAACTGCCGATAAGGCTTAGCGCATCAGCCAAGGTAGGAATTGACTCTCTTTGAGCATCATCAAGGGTCACAGCACCTAGCGTAGCTCCGGCAAGCTGGGCCACAGGGATACCCCTTAAGTTTGATGGCGCATTTGAATTAGCGCGCGATAAACTTCCATCGTGAAAGAGAAAAAGCGTGCCGTCGGCAGCTCTGCGCACATCAACCTCTAGAAACTCCACACCCCCCTGAAGCGAAGCACGCAATGCGCCAAGTGAATTATCAGGGATGTTAGGGCGCGCGATATTGCCACGGTGCGCCGCCTCACGCTGCGCGAGGGCCGGTTGTGGATCAAGAGGCCCAACGTCAACCATAGATGGATGGATACAGCAGCCAGAGGCTGCCATAATAATCGTAGCGACAGGAAAAGCGACCAGAAATATCGCTCTGCCAAGGCGCTCCAAGGCTCTTAAGGGTTCACAGGGTCGCTCTGGTCCAAGCAGTTGATAGAGCATCGGCATATTCATTCCACAACCATCCATTGTGAGCCTTTATCCAGCGAAGCTTTACCCCTGGCTTACTTAAGTGCAGCGCGTATAGCTCTTGAACAAGTTCAAGATTTGCTATCGGCCCAGAGCTGCGCCTCCAGCCACGCTTCTCCCAGTTCGGAGCCCACTCGTTTATCGTCTTAACACACAGCTCACTATCGGAGTGGATCTCAACATTGGCATCATCAGGGAGTGATGAAAATGCCTTTATCAGCGCTGTAAGCTCCATTCGATTATTGGTCGTCTTAGGTGAGTGTCCATGATCCTGGCGCAGGATCTCACTATTTACCACGTACACATACCCCCAGCCGCCAGGCCCAGGATTAGGTTGGCACCCACCGTCGGTAAAGACACCGGTCTGCGGGCCCTCAGAGTATGAGTTGAGCACCTCTTCTAGAGTCATCGTAAATCATCTCCAAGCCCTACTCTATCTTTTTTCTCAAGCGCTCCATAAGACCAGAGAAGCGCTCTTTCCGTATAATTCCTGAGAACTCGTTGCGGTAGTTAGCTACCAGTCCGATGTTCTCAATCACCACATCGTAAACCTGCCAAGAGCTATTTGAATTCATAAGTTTGTAATCGATCGGAAAGGAGTCGCCCTTGCTAATAACAACAGTTTTGACGATCGCACGCGGATTCTCTACCTGCTCGCTCTCTACCTTAACCATACCCGGCTTAACCGTTTCAATCTTTGATAGATATGTGCGGGCTAGCAGCTCTGAAAACACCTCTGTGAACTCAGCCTGCTCGTTCGATGAGAGATCGTTCCAGTTTGCGCCAAGCGATCGTTTGGACATCTCGGCAAAATTAAACTTAGGATTTATTAGCTCCCGCAACTTCTGTCTTCGAACGGTCTTATCCGCATCGCCAGGATGAGCAGTGGCGATAGCGATAATATCATCTATCGTTTTAGTCATTTCGGCCTTCGGCGATGCTTGTGCAGTTGGCAGATAGCTGCAAACTGCAAATGCTAGCAGGCTTATTAAGAATACGGCTCTTTTTATCATACGACCTCTATTTAACCTAAATTTGACTCTTGCCTTAGTTGCTCTTTGTATGAGTCGCCTTCTGCTTTGACTCAGGATCTTTATCATTATCTTTCTCGCTATCTTTATTGGGATCTTCCTTATCTTCTTTATCACCAGTAAGGCTATGAACTACCTTGCCGATAACGTCTTCAATATCAACTACCGACTCGGTCTCAAGCATCGTTTGGCCCTCGGCGATGTATTGATCTGAGGCCCCACGTGATATCTTTACGTATCGATCGCCGATGATACCCTTGGTTCTGATCGAGGCGATATCATCATCTTTGATCTTTACTGCGCGGGTAAGCTTAAGGGCCACCTTGGCTACTGGGTCTTTAAGCACTATATCCGATACCACTCCGATCGGCACACCGGCGATCTCAACAGATGCGCCGTACTTAAGACCAGAGATGTTATCGAACTCAGCGTAGATCGTGTAATTGCTACCCTCTCCGAGCTCTAGTCCAGCGAGGCCTACTGCCAGGTATGCAGCGGCTGCAACACCAGCAGCAGCAAAGATACCGACAAACAGCTCTAAGGAGAACGTACGTCGCGGTGCGCTAAGTTGTGTTGAAGCCTCGGGTTTACTGAATTTTGATTGGTCCATCCGTTCTCCCATTTAGAAACTGTTGCACGGCGGGGTTTGTTGAAGCGCTAAGCTCAGTGGGAGTTCCCTCGATAATAATCTCCCCACCGAGAATCATAGCAACTCGATCCGAGACCTGAAAGACCTCGGGCAGCTCATGGCTGATAACTAGCCCTGTAAAACCCCACTGATTTTTACATGCGTTAATAAGATCGTACACCTCTTGGCCATCGAGCGGATCGAGTCCTGTGTTTGGTTCATCGACCAAAAGCACCTTAGGTCGAGTAATCAGCGCACGTGCCATTCCGACGCGCTTGCGAATACCGATAGAGACCTGCTCCGGATAGTTTTTAAGATATGGCACAAGACTTAAAGCTTCGGCCATTTCAATGACCCGTTTATGTGCACGCGATGGTCGCAGGAGTAGCCGTTCGCGCAGAGAGAAGGCGATATTTTCATAGATTGTGAGTGAATCAAAGAGGGCCGCCGATTGAAACAGCACCCCAAGTGATTCACGGATCTGATTACGTACACGTTCGCTGCGCGCCTTTGTGATGTTATCGCCACCGATGTAGATATCCCCGTGCTCAGGAGCCATGATTCCCATGATCAGCTTTAAGAGCACCGACTTCCCTACTCCGCTGGGACCAACAACGGCAGTAGTTTTGCCTGGCTCGATATCGATCGAAATCCCATTAAGGACAACCTGAGAGCCGAAGCGTTTATGCACATTACGAACAGAGATCATTGACTGGGCTTATTACTTCATGAATACGCGCGTGAGTACGCTGGTGAGAAAATAGTCGACGATCAGCACTGCGACCGAAGCCGTCACAACCGATTGTGTTGTGGCCTTATTCACTCCCTGCGCACCAAAACCACAGGTATATCCCTTGTAGCAGCTGACCCAGCCGAAGATTAGGCCAAAAACAACGGCTTTGATAAATCCTGAATAGACATCAACGAGCCCCACGGCAGATTCAATCTGTGACATAAACGTCCCCGCACTTAAGCCTAGAAGCCCCACAGCAACGATGTAGCCACCAAAGATGCCGATTACGTTAAACATACCGCAGAGTAGTGGCATCGCCACAACTCCGGCAACCAACCGAGGCGCCATAAGATACTTAATCGGGTCAACCGCCATCGAGCGCAGAGCATCGATCTGCTCAGTGATGCGCATAATTCCGATCTCTGCGGTTACTGCCGAGCCAGCGCGACCGATTACCATTAGTGCGGTGAGTACCGGGCCAAGCTCACGAATGAGACTTAAAGCTACAGCCGGGCCGGTGTAGGCGTTTGCACCGAACTTTGAGAGTGTATACTCACCCTGAACAGCTAGAACCGCTCCGGTAAAGAGGCCGATTAGGGCGATAACAAGGGCTGAATTTACCCCGATCTGCAACATCTGCTGCAAATAGAGGTATGGGCGATAGGGTGGGCGAATAATCCCAGAGATCGTGCGGGTAAGAAAGATCCATGAGCGCCCCCACCGTTCAGTGATTTCGATAATCATGGAGCCAAAGTTTTCGGTAGCGCTTAGGATATTCATGAGGGCATAAAGCTAAAAAAGGCAGTTGCGGGTTAGGCGCTAGGTTTGTAACCCAAGCCGATGACATAAAACTCATTGGAGGTGTTTCGTGTTGAGTCGAGCTCGGAACGCACGACCTTATTAAACATGGGGCGCATCGATTTGACAAATCTTTCCACTTCGTTGCCCTTAAAGACTTTGACGACGAAGTTACCTCCTGACTTCAAAAATTTCTGCGCCACCCAAAGCGCCAGTTCAGCGCAGCCAACGATCCCTGCTTGGTCGGCCTCCTTAATACCGGTGAGTTTAGGTGACATATCAGAGATAACGCAATCAAAGCGCGGTGCAGGACTAGGTAGTAGACTAGCCAGGTCGCGAGCATCTCCGACCAATAGCTGGCAGCGCGAATCATCTATCGGCTTAAGCGCCTGTAGGTCGATACCCCAGACACTACCTGTGGGCCCCACGTACTCAAGAGCCACCTGACACCAGCCCCCTGGCCAGGCCCCCACATCAAGCAGACAAGTGCCGTTTTGTATAATCCTATAGGTAGCTTGAATCTCCTGTAGTTTGTAAGCCGCTCGCGAGCGGTAGCCCGCTTCCTTAGCCTTCTGATAGAGGTGATCTTTACGATTGTACTTGCTGGACACACTAAAGACGGTAGCAGGATTAGGTTAAGAATGCACTCGAACCTACATTCGGCAGTTAAGGATGATGAAGATGGCGCAGATGGCTAAAAGCACAAAGTATTTTGAGCTTTTCTCAAGGCGCAACCCTGGCACCGTCAGGGTGCGAGCCCCCAAAAACTCAAAATACTTAGCCCCTGCAGCTACTTAAACCTAAATTCAGCAGTTGAGGAGAACGAAAATGGTGCAGGTGGCTAAAAGCACACAGGATTTTGAACTTTTCT
>CAZZLV010000174.1:0-5406 GCA_964655155.1 uncultured Bdellovibrionales bacterium | reverse complement strand
TTGGTGCTTTTAGCCACCTGCACCATTTTCGTTCTCCTTAACTGCCGAATTTAGGTTGAAAATTCGGCGCTATATCTCCAAAACTATCTATTTTTATCTGTACCTCACTGCTCCTAATGCTAGGCAGCGATAAACACGCAAACGATTAGGGTATTTGATACCCAAATCAGGGCATCTCTCCCCCTTCGCCTACAATGCGTTGATTGCTTCTGCTTATTTTGCAGAAAACGACCCCGACCAACGCGAGGACTGCAAGAGGTATGGATTGTTAGTGACTATGCGTGACCAAAGGAATAGGGCGTCGCGGTTCTCTCTATCTCTAAGAGGCCAAAAATGTGCGGAAGTTACAGAGATCGTTAAGTTAAACTTCATCTGCCCGCACATTTTTATCCTTTTCGAAACTTCCAACGTTTCTAAGTAGATAGCGGGAGAACTGCGATGCCCTACCGAAGGAACGCGCAGAGGATCATTAACCCAACAACGGCATTTAATGCGCGCTAACTATTGCAACACGCCAAAAACACAGAAGATTTAGGGCTTTTTGGAGGCCTAAAATCGTCGCATCTCACTAGTGGTATACGATTTTTTTGCCGTTTTCGAAGTCAGTAATATCGATATCGGGTTTATCGCCAAATAGGTTGTCCCTTTCTGCAGAGCTCGAAAAGCCTGAACCGGAAAAGCCCGATCCGCGGCGCGAACCATATAGAGAGCCCTCTAGATTTTTGGCGAGTGAATTAATCTGCCGCCTAAAGACCGCAATCCGATAGGCTAGGTAGCAAAACAGAAAACCGAGAGCTAAGAGGCAAAACGCAATAGCGCCAAATATCAGGCGGGGAGCCACCAAAGCAGTTATCCCCAACGCCATCAAAAGTAGTCCGGGAACAAACGGCACACCTCTTTTCGTAGAGACGATTGATGACACAACGATCGGCCCAGTTAAGAACGCTTTATATTGACTCTTTTTTTGTGACATGCGCATAAGAATACTCCAATTGCCGATCTTTAACCACTGAATTGGACAACTTCAAAGTAAAAATGTGACTGCTTAGCTCGAATCTTGCACTAAAGTGCAAGATTCGGGCTAACGCTACAGTCGATGCACGAGCTGAGTAGTTACCAATGTAAAATCATCAACCCGACCACCACAGGCAGGGGACCCTTTGTCTAATTGAGAACGACTACCAAGTGGGCTAGGATTAAAAGTAATCAACCCCAACACCAAAAGGCAACCTATGTTCCAAAGTGCCAATGAGTATCGCGCCAGTGCTAGACCTATTACTATCCACACATCTTTAGGTGGCAAGCGTATCACTCTCGATCCGATCGATCCAAACCCTGTCTCGCCTAAGCTGCTTGTATATGTATGTGGTTTAACTCCTCAGGATCACCCCCATCTTGGCCACGGTCTTATGGCCATTCGGTTCGATATGATTCGGCGCTACCTGATCTATCGGCGTCTCAACGTTTTCTTTATGCAAAACGTAACTGATATCGACGATAAGATTATTACTAAGGTGCTTCAAACTGGGGTCGATCCACTTCAGATGACGCAAGCTTACACAGATGAGTTCTATGAGCAGCTTGGACACCTGCACGTGCTGCCCGTAGATCACCTCTCCAAAGTGACAGAGTGTGTCCCGCAAATAATTTCTTTTATTCAGGATCTAATCGACAAAGGCTTCGCTTATTCCACCCCGGAGGGCAACGTCTATTTCGATGTAGCCAAGAAGGGAGATTACGGCAAATTGTCTAATCAGAACGTCTCGATGCTTTTTGAGAGCGTGCGAAAGGAGTCTGAGAAAGATAAGCGCGCGTCTGTTGATTTTGCCCTCTGGAAGAGCGACTCGAGCACATCACTATCACAGCCGTCGCCATGGGGGATCGGTCGTCCCGGTTGGCATATTGAGTGTTCAGTGATGATTTATCAGACTCTCGGATCGAAGATCGATATTCACGGCGGAGCTCTCGACCTTAAATTTCCACATCATGAGAATGAGATCGCCCAATCTGAGGCTCATTCGGGGGGAGAATTCGCCTCCATTTGGATGCATTGCGGGCTTCTAAACATCGATGGCCAGAAGATGTCCAAGTCGCTTGGTAATTTTATCCGGCTGAATGATGCTCTAATAAAATACGGCGCTGCTCCGTTACGATTTGCAATAGCTAGGCAACACTATCGCTCAGGCGTTGACCTAAGCGATCAACTCACTCGAGAAACTTTGCATTCCCTACTCGACTTTCACAGACTGTTTGACCGCGTACCTACAGCAGACATTAGGCTAACAATCTCTGAAATATCTGACTCTGCGACGCTGCAGCTAGTAGCTGACTTCGAAACTGCGATGGATAATGACTTCAACTCACCGGAGGCGCTGGTAGCGCTTGAAAAGGCTCGTAGTGCTGCGATCGCTGAGCTGGACAAGCTTCCTGCTGGCACACCAACACCGCAGTTGCTGCGGGAGCGAGTATACGTCTTACGTCAACTAGGCATGGTGTTAGGTCTCTTCTTCGACTCACTCGACGCTATTGAGACCGAGGGGCTGCGCATCGTTGCCGGCGTGCTCGGAACTACTCCCTTTACGCCCACATCAGTCTCTGCGCTGCTCCAGGAGCGAATAGCGGCGCGCAGCGCGAAAGATTTTGCTCGCTCCGACGAATTGAGACGGCAATTAAATGCTCATGGTGTAGATGTGCTCGACACCAAAGCGGGCTCGTCATGGCGCTTTGCCTAGGGAGTGAGTCTGTGCGGAATACAATCCCACCGGATACTAAAGAGCGCACTAAATACCGGATCGCCCTAATGGGAACCCGTGGAATACCGGCGCGGTACGGTGGCTTTGAAACATTTGCTGAGCAGCTTTCAACTCGCCTAGTTGCGCGGGGACACGAGGTGGTCGTATACGGACGGTGTTCGTTTCGCGACTCCTGGGGAAAACGCGAAACTCTGTGTGGTGTATTACGAAGAGATACTCCCACTATATTTCATAAATATCTTGAAACGCCTATACACGCATGTACATCAGGGATCGATCTACTCTTTCAGCGCATTGACATCATTCTCTTATGTAACGGTGCTAACGCCCCGATTGCGCCAATCATGTTGTGCAAGCGAGTTCCCTTGGTGATCAATGTTGATGGAATTGAGCGTAACAGAGCAAAATGGAACCGCCTCGGCAAGGCTTGGTATCTTCTTGGAGAGCACTGCTCTGTTAGACTAGCAACGCGAATCGTTTCAGATGCAGAGGTGATCGCAAAATACTACAGAGATCGGTATCAGGTCGACTCGACGGTGATTCCTTATGGTGTTCATCCAGTGCGTAAAGCACCAGGCTCCGCGCTTAAAGACTTTAATTTAGAGCCAGGTCGATACCTGCTCTACGTTAGTCGACTGGAGCCTGAAAACAACGCTCTCGGGGTCATAGAGGCCTACAAAACAATACAAACAGATATGCCGCTTGTTGTTGTTGGCGATGCGCCATACGCGACTGAGTACAAGCAGCTTCTGCGCAGGACTGCTGCTGATGCAAATGTTATCTTTACCGGCTTTCAATTCGGAGAGCCCTACCAGGAATTTCAGAGCAACTGTTATCTTTACATTCAGGCAACAGAGGTGGGGGGAACTCACCCAGCTCTGATAGAATCGATGTCTTACGGGAATTGCGTTGTTGCCAACGGCACCCCAGAGAACATAGAAGTTGTCGGTGAATGGGGTCTTGCCTTCGAGAAAAACAACTTTACACACTTGGCATCAATCCTCAGTGATCTAGTTGCCAACCCTCAAACTGTGGCTAGGTTAGGAGAACTTGCCGCGGCATACGTCTGCAAGCGCTATTCGTGGGATAGCGTAATAACTCAGTATGAGCAGCTTTTCGACTCACTGATAGCGCGGCGACAGAATTTCGTAGCAGAATGAGGTGCCTAATGCCTAACTCCACGCCAAACCCGGTTATTATCTTTGATGGGGTCTGTGGTGTCTGTAACCGATTTGTTGCACTCTCCTTGAAAAATGACCTTCACGGAGAACTAATATTTACTCCAAACCGCTCTGAGTTCGGCCTTCGTCTCTGTGAGCAGCTAGGTGTATCGGCTGATAGTGAACAAACAATCATCGTTACTACTGAGGCTGGCGTTTTGATGCGTAGCGATGCGGTCATCTTTATAGCCAGCCACCTACGCTGGCCTTACAATTGCATGCGATGGCTGCGCTTTATTCCGCGGCCAATCCGCGATCTCGGCTATCGATGCGTTGCAGCACTAAGGCGGCTAATCCCTGGAAAACATGATGCATGCGAACTACTCACGCCTGAGCTGCAGAGGCGGATAATCCGATAGAGTTACTACAGAGCAAATGCAGCAACTTTGGCGTTAGGCCCTATTATCCTATAGTGACCTGCAAAAGTCCGTGCCAGTAAAACTGGCAAGGCTTTTGCCGTAAATCACTATAGGTTGTTGTTTTGATTCGCGTCCGCGAATCGATAGCGTTTTCCAAAAGCCGCTATATCGCTACGGACTTTTGAAAAACGCTATACTGAGCAAATGCAGCAACTTTGGCATTAGGCCATATCATCCTAAACTCAGCAGTTGTGGGTCTGAAAAATTGCGCAACTGTTCCCTTTAGATCCGGGCCACTACTGCCATGGCAAGTGACAGAATTTGGTATCCAGTACTTGACTGGCTTCACTTTGCCACAAACCGTGGCTCACGACCCTCTATTAGGCGAATGATATTATCGTAGTGGCGATAAACGATCACCAGCGAAACTACTACCAGCGCAAGACTCACTGCATCAGATTGATCGGTTACCAAACTGTACATCGGTGCTGCAAGGGTCGCCACAACACTGGCTAGCGACACGATACGGGTGACAGCAAAAAGCGCTGCAAAGATAATAACACTAACCACTGCAGCGCCCGGCACAAGCGCGAGAAGCACTCCAAGTCCCGTAGCAACTCCCTTACCACCCTTTAGAACCGGAGGCAGCGAGAAACAATGCCCACACACCACCGCGATGGCAGCAGCCGCCGGATACCAAGTTGAAGAGGTGAGTAGTGATGCCAGATATACGCCAAGCACACCCTTGGCCAGATCTAGCGCAAGCGTAAGGAGGCCTGCTCGCTTTCCCAAAGTCCGGGCAACATTGGTAGCTCCAACATTTCCACTTCCCTGGCGTGTGATATCAATGCCGTAAAGACGCGCTAAAAGGTAGCCAGAGGGGAAAGTTCCCAGCAGATAAAAAGGTATCAACGCTACAACAGTTGCCAAGCCTATCATGCAAATGCACCTACCATTCTGTTAACATTCTAAGAAGGACTAGCAACTATGGGCCATGCAGTCTATAGCGTTTTTCAAAAGTCCGTAGCGATATAACGGCTCTTGGAAAACGCTATCGATTCGCGGACGCGAATC
>CAZZLV010000173.1:0-5407 GCA_964655155.1 uncultured Bdellovibrionales bacterium | reverse complement strand
TATTAGCCGGAGTATCAGTAGGTGTTGAAGTTGGCGAATCGGTTGGTGTGCTAGAGGGGGTCTCAGTAGGAGAGTGAGTAGGGGTTTCGCTAGGTGTTGTTGTCGGTGTTATGCTCGGTGTGTTCGATGGGGTATTAGCCGGAGTATCAGTAGGTGTTGAAGTTGGCGAATCGGTTGGTGTGCTAGATGGGGTCTCAGTAGGAGAGTGAGTAGGGGTTTCGCTAGGTGTTGTTGTCGGTGTTATGCTCGGTGTGTTCGATGGGGTATTAGCCGGAGTATCAGTAGGTGTTGAAGTTGGCGTTCTTGTCGGTGTCTGTGACGGAGTTATACTCGGCGTGACGGTGGTGGTGGCAGTGGGCGTGTTGGTTGGGGTATGCGTCGGAGTGTCGGTGGGTGTTTGTGTTGGGGTCTGAGTTGGAGTACTGGTCGCTGGTGTGTAGGTAACAGTTATAGCCACATAGGCCACCTCGCCCAGTTTGCTCGATCCGGTTGTATTCTCAGCTGAGATAGCCACTCCAAAGTTGCTAGCGTTCACATTGCTCACCGAGATCGTGTTGCCCCAGAGGTCAGCACTGCCGCCATATGAAATTGCGCCGCCAGAGTTGCTCCAGTTAGCCGAGCTTGATCGTTTCTTATCGATACCAACTATCGAACCACCAATGATAAGTCGAATTGAACCGTCGGAGATCGCGCTGCCGCGCAGGTATGCAGATACGGTGATACCGTTTATGGTGCTTCCAGTCGGTATATTAAAACCGTAGTTTGTGATGCGGAGTGTGTTACTAACCGTATTGCCAGAGAGGCTTATAGAGGCAAATGTGGTGGTGCTAGAACCGGTTGCATTCGAGGGATTTGACCAGATGTAGGAAGCGCTGGCGTTTTCACCTCCATCTGCCGCTGAACCTGCATAGTTTGGCCCCTGAGTGTCGCCGTAAGCAGGTAGCGGTGCAATTAACATTGCATAGAAACACAAAAGCGCCCCAAGAGCTTTAAGAGCTCTATCGCCAAAAATTATGCCTAAGCTCTTAATAAGCTTGACCGCCAAACGGTTAAAAGAGCGCGGAGCGAATCTTGCAGCGTACACTGCACCGACCGGAACTGGGGGATCTCTGCTAAATCCTCTCATGTCTACTATATCGGCGTACTAGCTTAAGATGATGAGTGGCTTGTTGAGCAGGCCGAGCGGAGCTACTGACCTAAATTCAGCAACAACGGCTCTGAAAATGGCATATCTGCCTAAAATTACTTTGTCTTTTGAATTTTTGAGTGCTCACCCTAACGGTGCAAGTGCTGAGTCTTAAGAAGAGTTCAAAATACTTCGTGTTTTTAGCCCTCTGTGCTATTTTCATGCTCCTTAACTGCCGAGTTTGGGGTTAATGTTGCCACCCCGCGTTGCTCCTCAAAGCCGCCCCTTAATAGGGGCTAACGCTAAAATCGATGCACGTGCTGGGTAGTTACAAATATTTTCAGCAATCATCCTAAAAAAAGCAGTTGAAGCCCCCAAAACGGCGCATCTGGCTAAAATCACTGCGGCTTTTGAATTTTCGGTGCTCACCCTGACGGTGCCAGGGTTGCGCCTCCGAAAAGTTCAAAATCCTGTGTGCTTTTAGCCATCTGCGCCATTTTTGTTCTCCTTAACTGCTGAATTTAGGATCATAGTAGGGACAGCTTTGCCTCGCGCCATCTTTGTCCTATAGTTAGCGATTTAACGTTGTTTTGCAGATTCTGTCCGATGCTTAGTACCTCCAATGAACAAAAAGTTGTTTCGTTGCCAAATTCAGTGTCAGCTGAATTGGTTATGCGGTACCAAGCAAACCCTATTAATGACCCAAGCATCACACCGATTCTCAATCCGCTCGAGGCGATTATAGAGTTCGCTCGCCACTCTGATGAACGGGCCAGAGAGAGATTTTGTCGGCTATGCGTGGACCTTAATCAAGGTAGTGAATCTGCAAATAATGCCGAGACTACACTCAGAAATCTTTTTCAATCCGAGCAGAAGCAATTTTTAAGTGTGAATCTAGCGGAACTTGTTTCGCAGATGACTAGCTCTTCTTCTGAACTCATACAAACGGTAACAGAAGTTGCACTCGGATCCAACCGCGCAGGTGGGGAATCTGGGCGAGCTGCATCGGCGCGGCCATCAGAACAGCTCTCTGATTTTTTGATGCGTAATATTTTAATTCCTTTAGTTGATCAAAGTATTAGTCAATTCAGAGTACAGCGCGACGGCGCGCTTCTGCCATGCATAATGACTCTAGGTGTCAAGCGGGCAGACCAGCTGCAGATGCTTGGGAAGCACGCAAACCAGGTAATCGTCTGTGATTCACGGCAGTATCTGATTAAAAAGGCATCGGGTAGCGTTTCATTCTTGAGCGTCTCGCTTCCTTGGAATTTCAGTGAAACTTTTAATGAAAATCCACGCGTAATAGTTCTCGGTGATAGCTTTTGCTCAGCTGCTGATACCAACAGAGCGATGCAGTGGATAAGCGAGCAGGTCTCTGAGGGAGCAACTGTAATCGCAGCGGTGCAAAGCGGGCGTCCAATAGCTGCGAGTCCAGCCGCTATTAGGAGGGCTCTTGGTGATGAAGAGACAAATATGTCTCTGCTTGCCCTAGAGGATCTCCTGCTTGGAAATGGCATCCAATCTTCGCGAGAAGAACACACTCTGGCTCTGAAGGCGAAAACCGCCCAGGAAATGGGGTTTTTGAGAAGTCTGATTGAAGGGAGCCTCTCCCAAGAAGCGCGAATTAATCAGGAATTGATAGGCTTTTATGTTGATCATTGGTGTAGCAAAGGAATGGAATTCAATTACCCGGTAGATCTACTCGTAGCTAGCGGGCCGAAGTTAGCTGAGACAAGAGATCCAACAGACCTACTGCCAATCTTCCAAAGATACGAGCGCGAAACGCTATTGGCCGCCGCTAGATACCTGAAGGCGACAATCGATAGGCTACCTGATCTCAGGCCGTTGGAAAGCCGCGATCTTAAACAGCTCTTTATAACAGGTCTGTCAGGGTCAAGTTGCAGTAACAACTCGCAACCAAAAAATAAGGAACAAGAGCTGAAGGCACGCATTGTCCTCTCTCAATGGATGCGTAAGAAAAAAGCGCCGCCTGATATGTTCAGCTTCATGGTAAAGCTCTCGCATATTCATGAGTTGCTGCCCATGATCTTTCGTGAAGTTGTTCTTTGGCAGGGCAAAGTAGAAGCTATCAGCGCCAAGTATAAAATCCCAGCATGCCTTCTTAATGCCCTTAACAGGCAGCTCAAGGACGTGCTCACTCCGGCTTTTGCTCAAGTGCCCTGGATTCATGAAGAGTATCATGGGCCACTAAAGGCCGACGCTCTTATACGGAGGTGGTTGCTCACACGGCCATCGGCCGATTATGAGGAGCCCGTTCCGCCTTGTTTGGGATTAATCAACGGAGAGGAGCTGCCAGAGGATCTCAACGCGGCTTTCAAGGCGACACACATTTTTGGGCACCAGCAGCAAGTTAATAAATCACAAACGGAGAGTTCGCAACAAGTTCCTTATCAGGCTGATGTTGGCGGCTATCAAACGAGTGAGGGGAGCGGATGTTATAACACATCCGGGGTAGGACTTTATAACCAGTTTCAAATAGGATTAAAACGATTCTACGATCGGTATGTCACTAGGAGAAGTTTCCTGATGTCGCAAGAAAGAGGCCAGCTCTTAGCGGCAATAAAAACAGGGACCACTCTTTCGCAAGGCAACCTAGCTATTTTAGAAGCCAAATCTATACCTAGTGACCCGCAATTTGATTTGAAAAAATATAGAGTCTTGAGTTCCGAGCAAGAGCAGTATCTGTTTAAGCAGCTAATCAGAGTGCGCCAGGCAGTCCAGCAAGAATTGCTTTTGATACCCGAGCTACGGTTGGCAGCGCTTCAAATAATATCATCAAGGCTAAGAGACCGGGGTCTTGGCAGAGTTCTCATCATACCGCCGAAGAAAAGTTTAGCTGAATATAAGAAAATACTGGCTCCTCAAGTCGCAGAAATGCTCACCCAAATTAGCCGGCTCGATGGCCGAGACTCCATCGAAGCAGCTAAAGGAGAAGCTGTGAATGGAATGATGCTTTTCAATTCTTTGCATTTTGAGTCCGGCTTGAGAAATGAGCTAATCCGTCGGCTAATCTTAGCTATAGATCGTGAGCACACTTCCAGTAATCCCAGGGAATCAGATCTTAGAAGCGCCTTGGAGCGCATCGCAAAATGGGAAGCGCGACGACTTTTTTATCGCAGCGTCTTACAGGAGCACAATTTAAGACTCGTGGCATCTTGGGCGGTTGAATTTAACAATAGGGGTCATTCTTTGTCATTTGACGATTTCTTTCAGCAGGGACAGATCGGAGTTGCACGAGCAATAGACAAATATTCGTTAGAGGGAGGAAGCAATTTTTCAACTTATGCTAGCTTTTGGATCCAACAGGTAATTATACGAGCAATCAGAGAGCAAGATGCGCCAATTCGCCTTCCAGGTAATCAGCACGATACTCTGCGCAGGATATATCGAGCTAAGCAGGAATTAGCCAAAAAGCCTGGGGCTGAAAGGCCCCCTTCTGCAGAAGATATCGCTAAAATTTCGAATGTGCCTGTTGCGGATATATCTCTTCTGACCCAGGTCACAAACTATCCAGCGTCCCTAGATCAGCAGCTTGGGTCTGACGGCGATTTGAACTTGGGAGTAGTTGTTTCTTCGCAACAAGATATTGAAGCTATGGCTGATGCCAGATTGGCTATAGATCGGATCGCGCAGACTTGGCGGCTGCTGAGCCCGTCACAGCAAGCCGTTTTAAATCTTCGGTATGGCTATGGGTTTGTTCGGGTTCGAGGATTCAACGCACCGCCCCAATTAGTTTCAAGCGAAGCGGCTTTAGGAATCACTGTCACGTTCGACAGGCTTAGCTCTGTTCTGCAGATTACTAGTCAGCGGGTGAACCAAATCGAAAAAATAGCTGAATCTAGGACTGCTTTATTGGCAAAAACAATCCAGGAGGTTAATCGCCAAGCAAGAGCGCATCTCGGTGATTTAGTGAGTGAAGATCCACGGCTCTTATGGTTAGTTTCTGAGTTGTCACTCGAAGATCGCGTGATCAATTTTCTTTTTGATAATCATTATTTCATAGTGTCGCAATGTCTTGGTGCTACGCCGAGTGATCTCATAAGTATGCCCAAGTCAGGACCGGTAATGCTGAACAAGATCCTCTTTGCATTAGAGCGGATCGGATTCTTATGGCGAGATGATCGCTGGGTGGATACAAGCGCGTTATAAGCGCAGATGATTGTAAGTAAAGGATCTAGTAGCCTCTGTCAATTTGAACTAAATAGATTGGCTCTTCGTGGAATCGAGTGGGTAGAATTGGCGTTTCCGGACGTGAACATG
>CAZZLV010000172.1:0-5462 GCA_964655155.1 uncultured Bdellovibrionales bacterium | reverse complement strand
TTGTAAGGCGATACAAAGTGCTTTCTCATTTTCTTCACTTAATAACGGATAACTTACCAGTTCAGTGTATCGATCGTCTGCTCTGGCAACTCTATTGTGACTACCAGCGGTAGCTTTATAAGGCGTAAATCTCGCCAAAAAGTCTCTATACGCAACCTGCTTGCCGTTTCTGTTTAACGCAACAACTAATGACGTAACATCTCTGAGGTCTGGACGATCAAGTGAGGATAGCCGTTCGATTAAATCTATTACCCAGATGTATTGGGGCCTTCGCCGTAGTTGCGCGCTGAACTGCGCTGCTCCCTGATCGATTTCGCTAGGTATAATTGTTTGGGCTTGCTGTAGCGCAGGTGCATTCATGACCAACTATCACTATAAAAACTAGCCTATAATCACAGCTAAAAATACCTATCAAAGAATAGCTAGCTGGCCGTATAAAAGGGCTTTTGCTACGTTTTTAGCTAAATTCGGCAGTTAAGGCCGATGAAAATGGCGCTGATGGCTAAAAGCACGAAGTGTTTTGAACTTTTCGGCGGCTTGACCCCTGGCACCGTTAGGGTGAGCACCGAAAATTCAATAGATACAGTGATCTTAGTCAGAGGTACTATTTTCAGACCCGCAATTACCGAATTTAGGTGTAGTTAGCAATTGTACTAGCTTGTTTTAGGCTACTCAAATTTGGCTTACGATAACTCCTAAAAAGAGCAGTTAAGCTCTATTGCTCTCAGTTACTCCACTGGCTACTGACAGCAAACGCTGCCATTTCATTGCTAAATTCTGTTCCCTTGCTAGTTCGTATTTTTCACGAAGCTCGCTGCGCTCGCCATGAAAAAAGGCCAGAAAGAGGCCATCCATGCGAATTAGCTCATAATTCGATGTTTCCGTAAGTTATGCTGCGTTAGTAGCTTGGCGTGCTGCGGAGAGTCGTCGCCAGGCTAGAGAGATTTTTTATCTCTTAAAAGCGGTTCGAATCCTGGCACCTCCTCAGCACCAGCGAGCTTGATCGGTACGTGTATCTAAAAGTTCTGGATTCGTCCAAAATCTTGAACTAAACGGCTCAAAAGCCGCCATCGCCGCACGAATTTCCGTAAAATTCACCCCCAAAACAGGGAAAAGCCTTGATCAAGGAGGTTTCCCGGCAGTCTCGCTTTAGAAGCTTAAACCCTGGCACGACTAGGCTGATTGCCGCGCCCTAGAACCCGCGAAAGAAGTAAAAGTGCTGGATTAGCCGGCTAAATCTGGTTACTATCGAGTACAAAGTTCAGTATAAGTTTATGGGCATTGTCTTATGTTGATGGTTTTAACGGCACTTTCAAGCGGCTCAAATCAATCGGTTGCGGATACCCTGATACTGAATTCAGGGCACGCAGATGCATCCCGCAATACCTCTGCAACAGCTGATTTAAGCGCGCTTTCTCACCCAAGCACCGCCACCGCAGCAGGAGAGCAGGTTTTTGTCGAGCCTGCCCAACCCAGCAGTTCCAACCAAATTATCGGTGTGGATAGCTACGATACAGTAGGCCGGTGGGGTATCGTTGTGTTATTTGCAGTGGCTCTCTGGATGAAGCTTTCTGGCAAACAGACTAAGCAATCAACCGCAGCCTGCGAAGCTGACTATGCGGTTCCCTAGTCGATGAATCTGGAGGCGATCTCCTCTGATAGCTTCAAGGGGTGACTCAGAATCGCTTTCAGGCTACCATGCTGACCCATGGAAGTAGTACACACTGAAAAAAATAGCGCGATCCGTAATATAGCGATTATCGCCCACGTTGATCACGGAAAAACAACCCTAGTTGACCACCTGTTCCGCCAAAGCGGATTGTTCCGATCAAACCAAGAGGTCGCTGATCGGGTTATGGATAGCATGGATCTTGAGCGCGAGCGCGGAATCACCATCGCCGCAAAGAACTGCTCGGTTAAGTGGGGAGATGTAAAGATCAATATCCTTGATACACCAGGCCACGCCGACTTTGGTGGAGAGGTTGAGCGTGCCATGATGATGGTCGACGGCGTGGTGCTCCTAGTCGACTCTTCTGAAGGCCCCCTTCCGCAGACCCGTTTCGTTCTGCGTAAGGCTCTTGAAGCCAAGCGCTCGATTATCGTAGTGATTAATAAGATCGACCGCCAGGATGCTCGCCCACAGGAGGTGCTAAACGAAGTTTACGATCTATTTATCGATCTTGATGCTACAGAAGATCAGTTGGATTTCCCGCTTCTTTACGCCATAGGACGTGACGGAATTGCGCAGAGCTCTCTTGAGGAACGCGGGACGAATCTGGCGCCTCTCTTCGATGCCATCGTTAAGCATATCCCTGGGCCATCGTACGATCCCAGCAAGCCCTTTCAGATGCTAGTTTCCAATCTCTCATATTCAGATTACCTCGGTCGGCTTGCGATCGGCCGCGTATTCAATGGTAGAGCGCGCAAGAATGAACGTCTTGGATGCATAGGAGCTGATGGCAAGGCCAAGCCATTACGAGTTACCAAACTTCAAGTATACCAGGGGATCAACTTTGATGAGGTTGATGAGGCGCAGGCCGGAGAGATCATAATACTCTCAGGGGTAGAGGATGTATCCATAGGTGACACGATCTGCACTCTGGATAATCCGCAATCACTTCCGCGGCTAGTGGTCGATGAGCCAACGATATCGATGAAGTTTATGGCTAACACCTCTCCGTTCTCTGGGCGTGAAGGTAAGCTAGTGCAGCCGCAAAAGATTAAGGAGCGACTCTACAAAGAGGCGCTATTTAATGTGGCGCTTAAGATCGAGGACTCTAAAGAGGATGAAAGTGTGCTCGTGCGTGGTCGCGGCGAATTTCAGATGGCGATCCTGATTGAAACGATGCGCCGAGAGGGATTTGAGCTCTGCGTAGGTCGACCACAGATAATCTTTAAGGAGGTTGATGGCGAGCAACATGAACCGATTGAGCGCGTTTTGATCGACTGTGATGAAGCCTTTATCGGCATACTCTCTGAAAAGATGGCGCTCCGACGCGGCAGGATGGTGAACATGGTTAACCACGGCTCAGGTCGCGTCAGACTTGAATTCGAGATCCCATCTCGCGGTCTAATCGGATATCGCAATGAGTTCCTCACAGATACACGTGGAACCGGTATTATGAACTCGTATCTTAAGGGGTATGAGCATTTTAAGGGTGAATTTGTTTCCCGACTTAGCGGCTCTCTGGTAGCAGATCGTCAAGGAGAGGCTATCCCGTACGCTATCTTTGGCTTACAGCCACGTGGAAAGATCTTTGTGCAGCCCGGGGATCCAGTCTATGAGGGCATGGTAGTCGGTGAGCACAACCGCGACAACGACCTAAATGTTAATATCTGTCGCGAGAAGAAGCTCACGAACATACGCGCAGCTGCCAAAGACGAGAACGTTATCCTTACTCCGGTAGTGCCGATGAGCTTAGAGAAGGCGATCGAGTTTATCCGTGATGATGAGCTGGTGGAAGTTACGCCTGTCTCTGTGCGCATCCGTAAGAAGGTGCTTGCGGCTAATAAGCGTTAAGACGCTACTCAAAGTTCAAACTAGAGACTGACGTTTAGCGTACTGCTGGTACAAACCCGATCTATTAGTCAGCTCGCTGTGAGTACCCTGCTCAACTACGCAACCTTGGTTAAGCACATAGATCTGATCGGCGTCTCTTACCGTAGAAAGCCGATGGGATATGACAACAAGTGTAGCCCGTGGCAGATACCGCCGTATAACGCCTAGCACCTGCTCCTCGGTCTGGCTATCGAGTCCAGAGGTAGCTTCATCGAGAACAAGAAGCGCAGGCTTGCGCAGCAACGCTCGCGCAATCGCCAATCGTTGACGTTGGCCTCCACTGAGCAGGGTGCCGTGCTCACCAAGTGTGGTGTCAAAACCTGCTTCGAGTGTGGCAACGAAATCTAGAAATTCCCAGCCGCCAAGTATCTTAAGCGCCTCATCACGCAAAAACTGATCATTACCGAGCAAGATATTTTCAAGAACTGTAAATCCAAAGAGCGTTGGCTCCTGAGGCACCCAGGCGATCTGCTCTCTAAGCACAGACTCATCGAGCCGCACTAGATCAATACCGTTACAAGTTATCGTGCCAACGTTAGGTTTATAGAGCCGGCAAAGAAGCTGGGCTAGCGAACTCTTTCCAGAGCCTGATGGGCCAACAATAGCCGTAAACGAGCCAGGTTCAATTACACATGATAGATCTACAAGTGCAGGCTGCTCACTGCGTCCTGGGTATTCAAATCGTACATTATGGCATTGAATGGCTAACCCTGGCCGCGTTGCGAACTCTACGGAGTTTCTAGAGGCACCGATCGGTACGGCCTGGTATCCATCCTTTACAAAACTGGAGTCCTCATCAATCAGTTCCAGTACTCGCTCAAGTCCTCCAAGCCCCTGCATAAGATCGGTGTAGGCTCCTAAGAGAAATGAGAAAGAAACCGCAACCAGCGCACCGTAGAGCACAAACGCTGCCAATTCATTTAGCGCCAATGTTCCTCCAATCACTAGAGTAACACCGTACCAGGCTACAAAAAGTAAAAGCATATTAAGCATAGCACTCGCCCCAGAAGAGAATCCGGCAGCGACCAGAACTCTTTGCTCACCAGCAACCCGCGCATGCGCGTTGATCGATATGGCACGTTGGCTAAGCTGCGAGGTCGCTCCAAGAGCTTTGATGATCTTCACGCCACTAAAGGACTCAGAGGCCAGCGAGGTAAATCGCGCTAGCGCATCCTGGTAGGCCCGTGAGGCGCTGCGCAGCTTAGAAACCAGGAGTAATGAGCTGCCTACTAACACTGCCACACTAAGTACGATCGCCAGGGTTAGCTTCCATGACATACACAACATTAACACCACCCCCAACACCACCTGGAGTCCGTATCGAATAATTACAGATAGCTTAACTGAAACCGCGTCTTGCACTAGCGCAGCATCAGAATTAATTCGTGCAGCTAAATCACTCGCACGGTGAGTGTCAAAAAAATCGATCTCCTTCAGTAGGACACTACGGAAGAGTCGCTCTCGTAGGTCAGCGTACACCCGTTGACCAACAAGCCCAAAGAGATAAGAACGGAGGAAAAATGCTAGCGCTTGAATCAGAAACAACGCGACAAGACCAAAAGCGATCGCTGCCAGATGGGAACTTACCCACTGAAATCGCATCGGGTCGAGTATGCGTCTTGCAATTTCAGGCAGCAACAAATTGATTGAGCTGCCTATTCCGAGCGCTATCAGGGCTGCCATAAATGTAAACTGTTGAGGACGAGAAAGTGCGATCAATTTTCCGATCAAGCGCCAAGCTGAGTAGTATCGAGTTTTATTTGCTACGGATTTAGTTAGGTCTACTGAATGCGATTCTGTGGCGATCATAGTGTGGTGATATCTATAGCGTTTTTCAAAAGTCCGTAACGATATAGCGGCTTTTGGAAAACGCTATCGATTCGCGGACGCGAATCAAAACAAC
>CAZZLV010000171.1:0-5595 GCA_964655155.1 uncultured Bdellovibrionales bacterium | reverse complement strand
CACTATAGGTTGTTGTTTTGATTCGCATCCGCGAATCGATAGCGTTTTCCAAAAGTTATATCGCTACGGACTTTTGAAAAACGCTATAATTATCCTAAATTCGGCAGTTAAGGCGGATGAAAATGGTGCAGATGGCTAAAAGCACGAGGTATTTTTAACTTTTCGGGGGCTTGAACCCTGGCTCCATTAGGGTGAGCACCGAAAATTCAAAAGCCGCAGTGATCTTAGCCAGATGCGCCGCTTTCGGGCCCGCAACTGCCGAATTTAGGATTATAGTGATGCGCAAAAAAACCGCACCAAACAAACCGGCTCGGCTTTTACTGAGAATCACTCAATTTTTCCGATTCACATCCGCGAATCGATAAGCCTCTCCCAAGGTCACGATTTTGCTACGGACTTTTACTACGGACTTTTGGGGCATGCTAAAAGCGCTTTTCGAGTTTACCCCTTTATCGGCGCCCGGCCAAGAGTTACATCGAACTCCCGTATGACGAGAGTATGAAATTTAATCCTAAATTCGGCAGTTAAGGAGAATGAAAATCGTGCAGATGGTTAAAAGCACGAAGTATTTGAACTTTTCTTGTAACTACTCACCGGTTTTAAACGTTGTGGTTCATGCTTCATGTTTCAATATCGCCATTTCGTTGTTCATTCTTTCTTGTCATCCCCTGATCGGGGATGCAGTATTTTGGGTGAGTAGTTAATGTCTCCACCCCGCTTTGCTCCGCAAAGCCGCCCCTTAATAGGGGCTAACGCTACAGTCGATGCACGTGCTGAGTAGTTACCTTTTCTTAAGGCTTGAACCCTGGCACCGTCAGGGTGAGCACCGAAAATGCAAAAGCCGAGGTGATTTTAGTCAGATGCGCCATTTTCATCCTCCTTAACTGCCGTTTCTAGGTTTAAGTTTTTACCCAGTGCGGCAGCAAATCACTCCCGGCGACCCGAAATATATCGGAGCTGCGAATATAACGCTCAAGCGAATCGAGGAGCTGCTGATCTTCAGCATTTCGGCCTATCACAGCGGCCTCTCGGCTCTGCATCAGCCGCTGAACCATCTCTGAAAGGGTTGTATGAAAATGCCCCTGATTATCCTCTTCGCGCTCTGCTACGTTCCGCACAAGTTGCATCTTACCCCCATAACGGTAGAGCGCATACTGCCGTAGAGTTTCAGCAGTCTTAGGATCGCTTACGCTAGCGCGCGGATGAGCCAACATGCGCCTGGCCCATAAGACCTTTGCCTCAGGCACGGTGCACTTCTCGAGGATCTTTTTATCATTGGACTGAACAGCTCTCTGAAAGATATCTCGGTTATCGAAGTCAAGCCGATAGATATCCATCTCAACATCACAGCTGGAAGGTTTAAAAAAATTCTTGAGATTTATTGCCTTAAACTGCGTCACAGCTGCCCTGGCAAGACGTCGCAGCTGGGGGTCATCAGCCGCCTGCGGGGCAACAAAAAAGGGGTGCTTGCCCACCGATCGCCACATTATACACTCTGGGCTTGCCTTCTGGGCATAGCGCTCAAGATCAATCCATAGGCCCGCCTTACTCGTAGCATCAAGTAAAGTTACCGGCGTTCTCAATAAGGTTTGATTGCTTTCAAGATCATACTCAGGCTGTTCCTGGTAATAAACCGTTCCAGAGCGCGCAGTTGAGTGCATCGGAATCCCCTGGTATCCATCAAAAGTGATCGGATCAAGATCACACTCCCTGCGAAGCCACTCAGCTACTTTGAGTGTCAACACAACGTCCTCACGAGACTCGTGGGCCTGAACTCCCTCAAGCAGCCCCAGCGCATGACCAACCGTCTGCAGCGAGAGTGATAACTTTTTCTCGGAACCACGCTTGTTTAGCACACGTTCGCGAAATTGCTGCGAAGTCAGATAGGCTTTATGAACCGAGTGCAGCAGATCACGCGGCACAAGGTGCTGATTGAAGTATGGATCGATCCCATTCCTAATCAGACTTGTGCGCAGATACCCCAAATCAAAGCGCGCTGAGTTGTAGCCGATAAGCGTTATCGCTCCTTGTGCTCGAACTATACAGCGATCAATAAAAGCAGCGATTGAACTCATCGCTTCGGGTTCGTAGTCTTGTGCTTCCTGCTGGTGCCGCTGTACATCGGTTCGATTGGCTAGTATAGCACCCGGGTCTGGAATCTGCAGGCGCGATAACTTAATTAGCCCGGATATCTCATCTAATTGGCGCAGCGTCTCATCGACACAAATAAAGCAGTAGTTAATAATCTGCCCTACTGCGTTTTTATCTGAAGTCTCAAGGTCGTAAAAAACTGCGTGCATATCAGCTAATCTAGACGCATGCGCCGATAATTCAAAGTGGCCCTGAGTATATCGGGACTAACCCCTGTTAATCTCTTCAAGCAAACTTGTGACGATTGCACGCTGCTCCTGCGCATGATGCTTTGCTGAACCGGTCGCTGTTTGGGCTGCCTCAGGCCTGCCGATGTAGGATATCTCTTTAGCGCTTAATTTTCTAAGCCGAGGTTCAATGTAACTCCAGGCACCCTGATTGCGTGGCTCTTCCTGAACCCATACAATTCGGTCGACATCTTTACGCCCCAAAAGATCCGCTATCTGCTGTTCGGGACATGGATACAGCTCCTCAAGCCGCGCCAGAGCAACCTTACCAAACACACCTTGATCCTTTAATCCAGCCACTACATCGTAGTAGACCTTCCCACTCAATAGAACTAACGTCCGAACACCTTTTGCTACTGGCTGGTCGACGATAACCGGATTGAAAGTTCCCTCACTCAACTCTTCAATCGCACTGGATGCCAAAGGTAATCTCAACAAACTCTTGGGTGTCATCACAACAAGTGGTCGCTTCAGTTCGCGCAACGCTTGCCGTCGCAAAAGATGAAAGTACTGAGCCGCAGTGGTCGGATAACAAACACTCATGTTACCTTCAGCACAGAGCTGCAGGTAGCGCTCTAATCTGGCACTTGAGTGCTCAGGCCCCTGCCCCTCAAAGGCGTGCGGCAGAAGCAAGGTAACTCCTGATAGCTGTCCCCACTTCGCCTCGGAGCTTGAGATAAACTGATCAATAATCCCCTGAGCGCCATTTGAAAAATCCCCAAACTGCGCCTCCCACAGAGTTAGGCCATTTTTTTCACTTGCTGCGTACCCAAACTCAAAGCCTACGACACCAGCCTCTGATAGTGAGCTGTTGTAAACCTCAAAACGACCGCCGTTGCCGAGGCGCTTGGCCAACTCACCGAGCGGGCTCCAACTCTCTGGCTTCTCGTAGTCGTCAAGCACAAGGTGCCTATGGCTAAAGGTACCGCGTCGACAGTCCTGCCCACTCAAACGCACCGGAATACCATCCTCGACCAGAGTTCCATAAGCCAGTGCCTCGGCCACCCCCCACTCGATCTCCTTGCCTGACTCAACACTCTCAACGCGTTTTTGAATTATTTTAAGCAACTTAGGGTGCGGAACAAACCCGTTCGGAAAGGCCACCAACTCGCGTGCAATACCTATTAGACGCTCCTTGGCAACTCGGGTCGGTGGACCCTTAGGCTGAACCTTGCCATGCAAGGCGCTGGCCTCTCCCGAAGCTCCCGACGATACGCGCTCCTGAGCTGCCGCGAACTCTCTCTTAAAGTCCTCCACTGCCGCATCAACAAATGTGCTGTCTATAACACCCGCATCAATCAACCTCTCAGCATATTGCTGCCACATCTGCTTCTTGGACTTGATCTCCTGATAGGTAAGGGGTTGCGTAAAGGACGGGTCGTCGCCCTCATTGTGTCCGTATTTTCTGTGACCAATAATATCGACGATAACATCTTTGCCAAAGGTATTCCTGTACTCGAGCGCTAGCTGGGCAATCCAGCAGGCTGCTTCAGGGTCCTCGGTGTTAACGTGAAATACTGGGATATCGAGCCCCTTGGCCAGATCAGTACAGTAGCGAGTTGAACGCCCCTCATCAGGGGTAGTAGTGAATCCGATCTGATTATTGATAACTATATGGAATGTTCCACCCGTACAATAACCCTCCAGACCGGCGTAGTTGAGACATTCAAAGACAAGACCCTGTCCCGCGAAGGCTGCATCACCGTGCATAACAACCGGCAAAACTGCGCGTCGGTCACGGTTATACAAAGAATCCTGTTTGGCACGCACTACCCCCTCTACTACGGGATTGACGAACTCTAGGTGCGAAGGATTAGAAAGTAACTCAAGCTTCACAGAGACGTTTTCTTTTACGTAAGCACTCTGCCAACCAAGGTGGTACTTTACATCACCTGCCCCAACCACCGTGGCTATTGAACGATCTTCAAACTCAGCAAAGAGCCGCTCAAGCGGCATGCCTAAGCTATTGACTAATACATTAATCCGTCCCCGGTGGGCCATTCCAAAAACCGCCTCTTTAATCCCTGTGGTGCGACACTGCTCAAGCAATATCTGCAGCACCGGCATAAGCGAATCGTTTCCATCGACAGAAAACCATTTCGAACCGACATACTTTCTGTGTAGCTCGGACTCCAGCAATCCAGTCCTTACCAGTGTCTGTAAGATCTGCTTGCGGAGATCAGGAGAAAACGGGCTCTTAGTCTGGTCACGATTCTCCACTCGTGAACGCAACCAATCACGCTCTTGAAAAGAGGAGATGTGCTCAAACTCATAGCCTACCGAACCACAGTAAGTTGTCCTGAGTAACTCAAGTAATTGCTCAAGCGATGCGACCTGAACACCCGAGAAGTAGAAACCATTTAATGCTCCTCGCCCCTCATACTCCTCAACGAGATATTTTTTGGGTAGCAATTCGTCAATCATTTGCGGAGCTAGGCCACCTGCCTGAATAGGACTGAGCTGCGCTGCTAAGTGGCCCCAGCGTCTAAAAGCGTCTATGGCTCGCACTGCGGTTGCATTTACTGAGCTACCAACGGCTGCTTCTGTCTTACGCTGTGGACTCGTGGTTGCATGCGCCTCGTGCTCACCATGAGCGCCATTTGTAGATTTACTCAACGTGCTGTTTAAAAACACAGCGCCGTTTGAAACTGCAGCGCCGTTACCTCCGCCCTTCTGTCCGCCTCCCTCTTCACTACGTCGGAAAAAATCTGCCCACTCTGGTTGGACTAAAGTCGGATCTTTAAGAAAGAGCTCATACAACTCGGCGAGGTAACCGGCGTTCGAACCAAAAGAGGTGTACAGTGCATCGTCACTCATAGAACCATTACTCTTTTATACGACCAAACCGTTGTAAATTATCCTAAATTCGGCAGTTGCAGGTCTTAAAAACGGCGCATCTGACTAAAATCACTTTTTCTTTTTAATTTCGGGTGCTCACCCTGACGGTGCCAGGGTTCAAGCCTTAAGAAAAATTCAAAATACTTCGTGCTTTTAGCCATCTCCACCATTTTCATACTCCTTAACTGCCGAGTTTAGGATTATTTGGTGGAGGAGTACACCTTAATGAGGCCAACCAACTGATAATACGAGTTTTTCTAAAATTTATCCAGTATTTACTAGCATGTTTATTACTTCGGCTAGAGCCCGTACAGCGACGGATATTTATCCTAAATTCGGCAGTTAAGGAGAACGAAAATGGTGCAGGTGGCTAAAAGCA
>CAZZLV010000170.1:0-5671 GCA_964655155.1 uncultured Bdellovibrionales bacterium | reverse complement strand
TTGGTGCTTTTAGCCACCTGCACCATTTTCGTTCTCCTTAACTGCCGAATTTAGGCTTATTTATTCGGATTATGGAGACTTTTGGGTAATAGTCAGCCCCCTTACCCCCTAAAATCGCCCTTGCCGCCCAGCACCTACAGCTCCCCTGCGGCTGCCCCTACGCCGCGGCTGCATATTCGGACGGTTGCGCTTTAAACGCGTTACCAGCTCTGCCAGCGGTCGCTCTAGTGCTGGAGTAATATCATCTCGGTGTTCAAGGACGCTCAGCACCACACCGGTAGTCTCCACCGTGGATAAACATCCTTTGCGGGGCTCTTTGCGAATCGCGTCGTATAGTGAGCGCTTGGTGCTTCGGATGATCAGTCTACGTAACTTGAGTAACCAAGCATTTCTCCACCACAGGGTCTTTGCCTGACTCCAAGTCCCATCAAGCAAAACGATCCCCTCTAATCGATCAAGCACACTATCCTGCTCAACTAATGGCACACCTTTCTTATCTACAGCAAAGAGCGTTCGCTCAGGTGTTAGGTCTTCGGTGTGCACACTACCTAAGTAAAGCACCCCCCAGGCTTGCGGATTTACTTCGCGTCCTAGTGCTCTCTTGAGGTTGGGCCATGAGAGTCCGGTTCTGATGACAGAGTCTGGGAACGTCTGAGCGATGATCGGCACGGTGCCGATATCAACCCCCGGCTCCTGAGGGTGTTGCAGAACTAGGATCGCTGTGCGAGTTCGTAGCGGAGTTACAAACTCGCACACGCAGTATCGCGGCACCCGGCCGCACCGCAAGCACGACTCCAGGTTTTCGTTGCTGCTGAATGTCACCCTACCTGGCTGATGCTGGCATGTCGCCAGTTAGTGAGTTTAAGAAGGTGACGATACTTGCCACCTGATCATTTGAGAGGTTCTTTCCAAGTTGATACTCTGCCATCTTGGATACCGCCTCCTCGAGGGTTCTAATGCTGCCATCGTGAAAGTACGGGCCAGTTTTTGCTACGTTGCGCAACGAAGGTACCTTAAATAGCTTCTTATCAGCCTCGTTTTTAGTCACTTCAAAGCGCCCGAGATCTGCTGTTGGATAATCCTTCACTAAGCCCAGCTTTTGGTAGAGTTGACCACCGAGAGTTGAGCCCATATGGCATGCAGTACAGCCGGTCTGAACAAAAAGTCTGCCGCCAGCCTGCTCGGCCTCTGTCAGAGCGCTGTTATCACCCTTAAGGAAGGTATCGAATCGCGCTGGAGTGATCAGGGTGCGCTCAAATGCGCCGATAGCCTCTCCGATGTTCTTGTAGGTTAACGGATCGTTTTGCCCCGGAAATGCAGCTTTAAATGCTGCAACTGTTTTTGGGTCCTTCTTGAGTTTTTCGACTACCTTGGCCTCTGACTCCATACCCATCTCAATTGGATTAAGAATCGGGCCGAGCGCCTGCGCTTCTACGTCCTTGGCCCGACCATCCCAAAACTGGGCGATATGTAGCGCAGCGTTGAACGACGATGGCGAGTTGCGACCACCCCGTTTGCCCTCGTGACCAGGTGAGGTTGGCTCGTTGTCCACACCGAAGGTGGCGATGTTGTGGCAGCTATTGCACGAGAGCTTGTTGTTTTTGGAGAGACGGGTGTCCATGTAGAGGCTTTTACCGAGCGCTATCTTCTCAGGTGATAGTGTACGTTCTGCTGAAGGCGCCACATCAGGGAGGGGTTGAAAGGCGCCTTTCCAGGCGCTGTCATCGGCACTGGCTGTGTTGCAGATGCAGGCGATAATTCCGGTAGCTAAGGCTACTGTAAATAAAGCTAACCTGCACAGTTGCATGGCAACAGGCTCAACTATACGACGCTCGATCATATCTTTAGTGCTCCTTATAAAGTGCTCTCTGCTTTAGTTCCGTGATGTTACAATAAACGTAACTACTCAGCAAATACAGTAACTTTAGCGTTAGCCCGAATCTTGCACTTGCTTGCAATATTCGGGCTAAACCTAAATTCGGCATTTTCACAGTAGCAATTGCCCGAATTTAGGTTAAAGGCACGCCGCAATGCCAAGAAATTGAAGAGCAGCGTAGAATGCCCCAGCGGTTGCGCGAATAATAGACCTCAATTACGTCAGTGCGACGCGCTTTAATCGCATGGCGCCGGCAGAACGGCCCATGGTTGCGTTGAAAGCTGCGTCCGAGTGATTCAAGCCGTTGCCGTTTGTCGTGAGTAATAGCCGCGATCGCTGGATACTCTCCTTTGAGTGATATATGCCGAGTTTTGACCTCAATGATGACCAGCGTACGCTTGTCGAGCGCAATCAGATCGAGCTCCCCAGAACGCCCACGCCAGTTAGTTTGTACCGTGATAAGTCCGGCCTTGGTAATATGTATTCGTGCTGTTTGTTCGCCCCAACGACCAACACGATCTTTGGTTAACCCCAAGAGCCGTCTAATCCTAACAGTGAACCAACTGTATCGGGCTACGCTGCATTGGGTGCTTGAGCCCGCTGTGTTTGGCGGCTCTAAGTTTGGCGGATTTGAGTTTGGCGGATTTGAGTTTGGCGGATTTAGGTTTGATTGTGTGATGGCTGACATACACCAGCAAAGCTCAATCTATGAATTCTACTTGGCCCAAGGTTTAAGAGAGCGGCTCTGTGAGCGGCGGTTGGATAGCCCGAGTGTTGCTCTAGTCCGTAGCCTGGATAGCGCTCGGCTAGCTTGTGCATCAAACGATCACGCCACACCTTCGCCAGGATCGACGCAGCGGATATCTGCACATGGAGCCGGTCACCTCCAACGACTGTACGTTGTGGAATCGAGGAGCTGATCGGCTGATTTCCATCGACCAGGACAAGATCTGCTGAAACTCGCTCTACAGCTAGCTTCATCGCCAGCTTGGTCGCCTGTAGGATATTTATCTGATCAATCCGGCGCGGCCCCACGGCGATAATCGCCCACGAAAGCGCACTCTCTCTTATATAATCGAAAAGTTTCTCCCTTTGTTTCGTGGAAAGTGTCTTAGAGTCCCTAATTCTCGAGTCAACGAACGACTCATCAAATACAGCGGCGGCGGCTACCACTGGCCCAGCAAGTGGCCCTCTACCAGCCTCGTCTACTCCACAGATCCTCATATCGATAATCCCCTTAGCGAGCGCGTTTCGGTTGTGGTATACCAGACTAACGTTATGAAGAAAAACAGGAAAAATATCGGTAAAAAGCAGGTGCGTCAGGGCTTACGCAGTAGTACCTCAGGGTCTAAAAAGATCGGCAGTAATCAACGCTCTGCGACAGTAAAGCGTTTAGTCGCCGATAGGTCAGGGCGTGGATCAGCGCGATCGCAGTTGCTAGTCGATAACATCCCATCTGGAGCAGGGCACTCTAAACGTGGACGCAGGGGTGAGTTGCGACGTCATTTAGATGAGCGCTTGCGACTACTTTATCAGCGCACAATGGTGATTGAAGCCGAGTTGCGGAAACTTGATGAGGATCGTTTTTATCGCACCTGTATCTTCGGCAGCGCTAGAATTAAGCCTGACACCAAGCAGTACTCGGATGTTTTTGAGGTCGCCAGGTATCTGGCGTGGGAAGGGATCGATGTGCTTACCGGTGGTGGTCCGGGGCTAATGGAGGCGGCCAACAAAGGAGCTCGTCTCGGTCGCGAAGAGAAGAAGACTCGCAGCCTATCTTATGGGCTCTCAATTCAGTTGGAGTTTGAGCCTGAGCCTAATCGGCATCTTGATATTAAGAGGCACCACCATAAGTTCTCGTCGCGGCTTGATGACTTTATGCGCCTATCGCACTCAGTGATCTGCACACCAGGCGGCATAGGAACGATCCTCGAGCTGTTTTTTGTCTGGCAGTTAATCCAGGTGAAGCATGTAGCGCCACGGCCGGTGGTGTTGATGGAAAAGGCCTATTGGCAAGGAATTCTGGAATGGCTTAGAGCTGAGACCTGCAGGCGTGGCCTAATGAACACAAAAGATTTCGATTTTATTCATCTGGTTGACACCCCAGAAGAGGCTTTTGAGGTGATCTCTAACCACCACAAGGAGTTTCGCGCCAGAGTTTTAAGGGTGCAGGAGCCGTCTTAAGTAGAGGGGGTCATCACCACGCAGTCGCCTGCTTTCGCCGTAACCGCTCAGCAGTTACCTCCGTAGCTATTGCATCATCTCTTCCTCAGCAGCTGCCTGTCGCCGTTGAGCAGAGGCACGAATTGCCTCAAGGAATCGATTCCTGATCGCCTCGCGCTGGGCCTCCTCTGGAGTCATATCGGATGATGTTTCAGACTCTTCAGGTTCTTCTCTCTGTGCAAGTGATCCTGAACTGCCCAATCTATCTGAAGCCGGACTACCCTTGGAATTGCTGGCAGCTTCAAGGAGTGAGAAGAGATTTCCTGAATCAACATCTTTCTTCGTCGTAGGTGTTATGGGAACTGGTTCATTTGATATTTGAAAGTCAATTAGTCCACGCGCAGTATCGATGATTGAAGCTTTAATCGCGGCAGGATATGCATCGAGCAGAAATGCTACCTGCTCCTCAGCCGGCTTGATCTTATCGCCTAAGGCAGCAGTAGCTGGGGATTTTTTTATCTCCTGTCGCGCGGGCTCTGAAGGTGTGTCGCTTGCAGCTGCTGGCGGCTCAGACTTGAGCGCTGGAGCTTGGCTATTAATAGCCGATACATTTTGCTGTTTTGCCTGAGTTCCTGAATTGTGATTGCGAATAGATCCGCCAGTGTGCATCGATACGGCAGTGAAGATTGCCCAGCCACCTACTGAACTACCTACAAGAGCAAAGAGAAGCTTGCCTGCAAGTGCCAAGAGAGAGCTTCCTTTAGCTGCGCCTGCGGCAGATGGCGCTAGGTCTGCCGGATCCATGCCAGCAGTTCCCCCTGCCGCTAGGCTAGCGGATACGGCTCGCTTGTCACCGTGGAGTGCTTGCCCGGAAAATCTCGGATCTGAACGTAATTGGTTGCGGATGTCATCGATCTGCGCGTTGCTCTGAGAGCCAACAGAGCCAAAACCGATCGTCTTTTGCGAGGTCTGTCCAACTTCTATTCGCTCCACGCATTGATTAGCGATCCAGGCGTCAGGTCGATACGAGAGGCTTGGTATAATGATCAGCGCGTTGCGAACCTCCGCAAATTCAGCTAGACGTTCAGCCATGCGCTCGCGCCATTTGCCAGAGATGTTCTCAAACGGATCATTAAGTATGATCGCTTTATCCGGGTCTGCCGTTGCTGCTAGGAGACGCAGACGAGCTTCTTGATCGAGAGTTAGTTCGGCGCAGCGCTTATCGATCACATCATCCAATCCAACTGATATAAGTTGCGAGGCGAGTGCTAGCTCAGAGATGCCACGCATAGTAGCGAAATCTTTGACCGTTAGGCCCATCGTAGGTGAGGGTTCGCCAAAACCTATCAGAGTATGTTCATCAGGATTAAATGCTACCCCATCACACAAGATCTCTAGATTATCCTTACCGCTTGAGCCTCCTAGCGCCCGTTGGTATGGCCTAAGATCGCTTGGTGTAGAGGCCCGCAGAACAGAGATCTTCCCGGCACAGCAATTCGCTATGCTTAAAAGCTCACCAGAGTTAGATAGTAATTTTAGTTGAATCTTAGCCGGCATGTAGCTGCCCCCAACAGCTAATTTAACCTAAATTCGGCAGTTAAGGAGAACGAAAATGGTGCAGGTGGCTAAAAG
>CAZZLV010000169.1:0-5763 GCA_964655155.1 uncultured Bdellovibrionales bacterium | reverse complement strand
GGTTATGACCCATCAGCAGCCATCGGCACCCACTCGATTCCGCGATGAGCCTTTTATCCTTTTCGAAGCTTCCCACGTTTCTAAGTAGATAGCGGGAGAACTGCGATGCCCTGGGCAAGTGCAAGGAAGCACTTGCAAATTCCGAAGCGCAGCGGAGGAATTTGGAGCCTACAGTTTGTGTGGGCACTATGGGTCCCACACAAACTGTAGGCGCTGAAGAAAAAGGCCATGGATGGCCTGTTTCCGAGCCTTTGTCACGGCGAGCGCAGCGATCTGCGTGAAAAATTCGGGCTAGCCACGGATCGTAGCTACAGTCGGAAGGTATCTGCATCATCCTGAGTAAGATCAAGGGAGCCAGGGCCATTTGCTATAAGGGTAGCCGAATCGGCATCGGACACGGTCACCTTTACGAGCACGTTCACGCAGAAATACCTGATTCATAACTGAAAACTATGGATTATGCCCCATCAGCAGTGATTTGGCACCCACTCGATTCAGCGAGGTAGGGCATCGCAGTTCTCCCGCTAGCTAGTTATAAACGTTGGAAATTTCTAAAAGGATAAAAATGTGCGGGCAGATGAAGTTTCACTTAACTATTACTGTAACTTCCGAACATTTTTGGCCTCTTAGAGATAGAGAGAACTGCGACGCCCTATCAGCGAGGAGCCGGTTTAATGAGTAGGTGCTTAGTTTTTAAACTCAGCCAGCGCCTTTTTAAAGTTAAAATATGTGTAGGGCTGCTCTGCCGCGCGTGCATCCGGACCGTGCGCATTGTTGAACCAGAACTGAAGCCCCTTAGGTTCATACACTACGTTCTGAAAGTTTGATGGCATGGCAATAAACGGAATCACTTCATTCATTATCACCTCAGGGGCGATCGCTCCGCGGCGCTCTGCTAGTATCTTCGTCATGCGATCTTCGTAGTGGCCACCGTAAAGAACCTCTGGTATAGCCGGGAATGTCTTGGTGTTATCCTTTAATTCGACGCCGGGTTTGTGCACTTCGAAGCGATTTCGGTCGCGCACATATAGCTCAGATGTCCTGTTTTTGCCGTCGCTCATTAGGAATACAAATGAGTTCGTGCCAGGCTTGGAGCTGATCTGTTTGCGGACGTCTGCTAGGTTCTTAGAGTAGGTGAGTACGTCACGCAATACAAAAGGCATAGGAGTTCCGCGCATCGTTTCGCCCTCGGGATCACCGTATCCCATCTCACCAAGGGTAATACCCTCAGCGTTGATTCCTGAGACTGCGCCAAGAAAACCGATCCAGCCGATGTTTGCCGAAGCTATCCCTTTCTCAGGCAGAGTTATCGTAATCAACGGATACTCGTGGAGCTTTGATATCTTGTGTAGCCCCCAGTCGAGGATCCGAACCGTGTACATCGTCTTATCGGGTGTGGCCGAACCTGATGCGCTAAAGTTGCTGCACGAGGTTCCGTACACCCCTTCCATCATGTCTTTGATAACCTTCTTGAGCTTCTTCTTGCCACCCCACTCTGTTATCTCAGGAAGGGCGTGAATTGCGTGAATAACACGTAAAGGGATCCGCGCACCGTGTGCGAGTCCGTGCATCTCATCGATGTACTCCTGAGGGATGAATGCGCGTTGCCGTTCATAGCTTTCGTCTAATAGCTCTTCAAATCGAAATTTATCGAGTAGCTTCTCGTACATCGATAAGAGATTGTCGCGCACCTCATCGCGAAGCAGAGCGCCGTGTTGGTAGCCCCGTTCGTAGGGCGTACCCGAGACATATAGGACTCGCACTTTGCCGTCTTCGGTCCAGCCTACCTTACCTTTAGCAAGGATAGCTTTTTCGTGTTCAACGGATTGGATCACGTCACTACGAATTAAAAAGTGGTTTGGATCAATCCGCAAATAGCCGCATCCGCTTGTGAGCAGAGCAGTGGCGATGCTTGCCGTATAGAGGGCGATACGGCAAAGAGTGATAGGGCAAGATGAGATAGGCACGAGGTTAAGTTTGCAGATCATGCTACACCTTGGATTGCGCTGGGAAAACAGTGTAAATCGCGGTAAAGAGCGTCTCTATATCTATAGAGTGCAATCCTGCTTAAAACGGTGCGCAAATTATATCGTAATATCGGGACCCGTCCCAGCGCTAAGTCAAACGAATCTCATCGACGAGAGCGAGGATCTCCCGCGTGTCTATGATCCTTAGTGAGTCGTCCCACGGAACCTTTACTCCTGTGATCTTTGGTATTAACACCATCGAGCCTAGTGGAATTCCACTAATGTTGGTCTCTTCCTCAGTTCGTGTATCCAGTGCGCTGGCAACTTCAATAACCTGAGCTAAAACGCTCTCTTGCATCGATTCTTTAGCTCCTTCAGGTAGGTAGAGACCGCCCTCAGTTACATTTGCATCTTTAACCACCCGAGCGACTACGCGCAGCCCTAGAGGATGTAGCCGCCGCATAGGTTTGCCACCAGCGGGGTCTCTGTCAAACATCGGTTGATGCTCGTAGGTGGATTCTGAGTATTTTGGTTTCTTTGATTTCATCTGCAAAGTATAGCGTTCTTCAAAAGATCGTAGCGAAATAAGCGAAATAGCGGCCTACGCTATCGATTCGCGGATGCGAATCAAAACAACCACCTATAGTGATTGAGAGTAAAAGTCGTGCCAGTTTTACTGGCACGGATTTTTGCAAATCGCTCTAAGCACCCGCTCTGAATCGCCGGCATAGAATATCGTATCGGTGAACGGGAATTCTGTATACTTACTTTTTTGAGGCCGAGCTCACAGCCAGCGAGCTGATTCTCACGCAACCTGAAAACCGAGTGCCAGTAGCTCGGCAAGTTGACTAGTAAACTGCTATCGATTCGCGGACGCGAATCAAAACAACAATCTATAGTGATTTACGGCAAAAACCTTGCCAGGTTTACTGGCACGGACTTTTGCAGATCACTATAGACGACACTCGCAAATTGTTGCTGTTGATGATTTAACCAATTAATATGTATCGTTTTGGGTGCTCTGAGAGTCTAATTTGTAGAGAGATAGGAGCCAATCCAGTTATTTTTTGGAGATCAGCATGTCAGAGGTAGTCCAGCTAAAATTAGGCGATCAGAGCATTGAGTTACCTGTAGTGGTAGGCACTGAGCAGGAGAAGGGGATCGATGTTTCTAGTCTCCGTCAAAAGACGGGATACGTGACCCTCGATAATGGCTACATGAATACGGGAGCATGTTCCAGTTCAATAACTTTTATCGATGGTGAGAAAGGTATTCTGCGATATCGCGGCATCCCGATCGAAGTGCTTGCTGAAAAAAGCACCTTTCTTGAGACATCGTACCTGCTGATAAATGGCAAGCTTCCAACCCAGCAAGAGCTAGAGGCTTTTACCACGCGCGTCCGTCGCCACACGATGCTGCATGAAGATATCAAGCGTTTTTTTGATGGATTTCCGCGTGATGCCCATCCGATGGCTATTTTGGCGTCAGTGGTTTCATCGCTTTCTACCTTTTATCAACACGAAACGGATCGCTCAGAGGACGAACAATTACAACTTAACATGGTGCGTTTGCTGGCTAAGCTTCCGACAATAGCGGCTTTTGCATACAAGAAATCAATCGGACAACCTTTCATGTATCCGCAGAACAGCAATAGCTACTGCGAGAACTTTTTACACATGATGTTCTCAACCCCGGCCGAGCGCTATGAAGTGGATCCGGTAATGGCAGATACGTTGAATTTACTTCTTATCCTGCACGCAGATCATGAACAGAACTGTTCAACGTCGACGGTCAGGATGGTTAGCAGTAGCAAGGCTAATCTCTTCGCTGCAATTACAGCTGGGATCTGCGCACTCTGGGGGCCGCGGCATGGTGGTGCTAACGAAGAGGTGATTGACATGCTCGAGCAGATGCGTGCCGACGGTGGTAAGGTACAGAAGTACGTTGATATGGCCAAGGACAAGAACGCAAGGTTCAAGTTGATGGGATTCGGTCATCGCGTCTATAAAAACTTCGATCCGCGAGCAAAGATCATTAAGGCCGCCTCAGACAAGCTGCTTCAGACGATGAAGATCTCCGATCCGCTACTCGACCTCGCCAAAGAGCTAGAAGAGGCGGCGCTTAAGGATCCGTATTTTATCGAGCGTAAGCTATATCCAAATGTCGACTTCTACAGTGGCATCATCTACAAAGCGATGAAGATACCGACACGCGCTTTTACAGTTATGTTTGCTCTCGGTCGGCTACCAGGGTGGATAGCGCACGCTAAGGAGTATGGAGAGGAGGTCGGTAACAAGATCAATCGTCCGCGCCAGATCTACACTGGCCCGGCGATTTCATCTTACATTCCGATCGAGCAACGCTAGGTAGTAGTTCACAAGGCAGCGTTTTCAAAAGACATAAGCGATGTAACTGCCTTTGGAAAACGAGATCGATTCGCGATCGGGAATCTAAACAACAAGCTAGAGTAATTTACAGAAAAAGCCTTGCCAGTTTCACTGGCACGGACTTTTGCAAATCACTACAGGTGGCGGAATCTTTGCTACTAAGGTAAACACTCAGCATAACCATAAATTCGGCGTTTTCAGACTCGTGACTGCCGAATTTAGGTTTATTAATCCGGCAATTAAATACCCGTCGCTTTACGAGCTCTAGCCGGATTAATAAACTGCTCGCGGAGGCGCGCAAAAACAACAAAATGTATTAAGGCGGCACCTAACTAAGCTGACGCAAGACGGTAGATGTTTAATTGCCGTCTTAATAATTAACAACTACTTCAAAAACTGCTGAGCAGTTACCTAGTAACTATGACACGTCACGAATCAACCCCGGCAGAGGAGCAAACGATTGGCCTTTCATTTCTCTATCGCCCAGGTGCTAATCGTACTGCGCCGTTGATCGTGCTTGTGCATGGTCGTGCCGGCGATCGATCGGTCATGTGGATGTTTGAACGCAGCGTTCCGGAGGATTGTCATGTGCTCGCTTTTCAAGCTTTTTTGCAGGATCCGATTGGTGGCTGGAGTTGGTGGGATATGAGCACTCCCGATTTAAAAAGGGAGGCGATTTTTTATGCAGCCGGTCGATTCACGCGCGCCTTAGAGGCGTTTATTGTCATGTATGACCTTGAGCCTACGCACGTTGTAGCGATGGGATTCTCTCAGGGAAGCATGCTGCTATCTTCAGTAGCGCTGCGTGATCTCTTTCAATTCGCTGGTATAGCCGTGCTAGCAGGGTTTGTGTTGTTGCCTACAGAGCCCACCAACCTGCGTAAGAACCCGATGGTGTTTGTCGCCCACGGTTCGCTTGATGATCGTGTGCCGGTAGTCAAGGCACGAGAGGGTGTAGCAGCTTTGCAAAAACTTGGAATCGAAGTGCAGTATGTTGAAGAGGATGTCGGGCACAAGGTTGGCATAGCGGGAACTCGCGCACTAAAGGGGTGGCTCTTGCGTGCCCTTGGCAGGCTCGAAAGCGATTGACAGAAATACGCTGCAAATCACGATAGAAAATAGCCGGATTCTCGAGCTATAGTGCTCTGCAAAAGTCCGTGCCAGTAAAACTGGCAAGGCTTTTGCGGTAAATCATTATCCTAAGGTGGACTAAAATGGTGCAGGTGGTTAAAAGAACGATGTATTTTGAACTTTTCGGAGGCGCAACCCTGGCACCGTCAGGGTGAGCACCGAAAATTCAAAAGCCGAAGTTATTTTAACCAGATGCGCCATTTTGGGGCCCGCAACTGCTCTTTTTAGGATTATCCTAAATTCGGCAGTTAAGGAGAACGAAAATGGTGCAGGTGGCT
>CAZZLV010000168.1:3848-5787 GCA_964655155.1 uncultured Bdellovibrionales bacterium | reverse complement strand
GGGTTATGACCCATCAGCAGCCATCGGCACCCACTCGATTCCGCGATGAGCCTTAAGTTGAAAAACGCTATATATCTGAACCAGATGAAATAAGCTGAATCCTGAAAGAAAGCGCTGCATGCCCTTGCCGTGCGCGTTTAATCCTTTCGAATCCGCGCCTGCCGAAATCAGCCGACACGAACACATTGCTATCGGTTAGAGCGATCAGTGGATTTTCCATATCGAAGGTCTTGTGCAAACCGATACCAAACATTAGCGACCTCAACCGAGCCTGTTGCGGATATACCGCCATCAATTGTGAAAATGGTGTTGTGCCGAACTGGCCTACAACTATCCGTGGAGCGCTACTGTTTCGCATCAGTGACGAGAGTCGTCGCGCTGTTACACGATTGCGCTCGAAGAGCTCTTGTGATGTTGAGCGTTTAAGCGCCAGCACCCCAATCTCAACGGCTTCACTGGCCCGTGGCTGCAGAACAAAAACACCCCCTGGAAGAGCAGCTATTCCGAGAGTGTCTGTTACTTTTGGGCCAAAAGGGATCTTTGAGAAGAGCTCGATTCCGCCGTGCTCATCTGATGCCGTGCGTTGCTGAAAGGGATAATCATTAAGATCGCTTACTCGCTGCAGATCTACACCTCGGTACCCGCTAACGATCACTACGTTTGGGGTAATGCGCTTTAGAATATCAGGTAGATCATCGATCTGCCCCGGCTCAGGGCGTCCCTCTATCCATAAAAAGCTAAGCTCCTGTCCGTGAATATCAGGCAAGGGTAGGAGGTTCTCTGGCCATTTCTCATAGTAGAGATACGGAGCCAGGATCACTCCCATATGCACCACTACGTAGCCATAACAACAGATGGCACCAAGCAGGAGCCAAGAGTATACTACACCACCAAGCCGGACAACTCGCGAGCCCCTAGAGCAACCCCATGCCTGACCTATTTTTAGACCTTTTTTACGGCGAGCGCAGCGAGCTTCGTAAAAAATACTAGATAGGTAAACCAGCGCTATTAGAGCGAGTGGGCACCAATAGAGCCCCGCAGTACAAAAGACTTCCTGCCACCAAAAACGCGGGCGATTGGCTATACACAGCGCAGATAAAAATCCGTTCAGACAAACTAGAAGGTTCAGAAACCAAGCTGTAAACGGCTGGCGGATTCGCGCAACACAATTAGAGCTACTAAGAAGTTGGGCAACCCACTTAGGAGATCTGTAGCCCATCTCTCTGCCCGATTAGAGTTCATTCCAGTTCAGCACCCCTTTACGCCATACGTAAACAAAGCCTACTACTAGAACCGCCATAAATGAGAGCATCTGAACCAGGGCAAATGTGCCAAGCTCTTCAAGAACCACTGCCCACGGATACATAAAAATTACTTCAATATCAAAAAGAATAAACAACATTGCTACCAGATAGAACCGAACATTAAAGCGTTGATCCTTCACAGAGCCGACTGGGATAGCTCCGCACTCCCAAGGCATCTGTTTGGTCTTCGTAGCGTTCTTTGGTCCTAGCCACGATGCGAGCAGTACCATCGTTAGAAGAAATCCCCCTGAGGCAAAAGTAAGCAACAAGATGCCGAGATAGGGATTAAGTTCATTCATAATCGGCCTACAGATTCAAAAACGCACCCGGGAAGATTCGAACTTCCGACCACCCGCTTAGAAGGCGGGTGCTCTATCCAACTGAGCTACGGGTGCACAAAAAAGTGCGGGTTATCCGTACAGATGCAGAGACTACCACTGTGAAGGCTGAAACGGTATACCACTCGAGCAAGTTCTGGTGGCTTTGTTTTAACCTCACCCGTATTCTTCACGAAGCTCGCTGCGCTCGCCGTGAAAAATGCTCGTCAAAAGGCCATCCATGGCCTTTTTCCTCAGCGCCTACAGTTTGTGAGGGACCCATAGTGCCCACACAAACTGCAGGCTCGCCCGAATCTT
>CAZZLV010000168.1:0-3748 GCA_964655155.1 uncultured Bdellovibrionales bacterium | reverse complement strand
ACAGTTTGTGAGGGACCCATAGTGCCCACACAAACTGCAGGCTCGCCCGAATCTTCCACTTTAGTGCAATATTTGGGTTCACTTAGCATTACGCTTGCACCGGTGAATATCGACCCCGCGGCAAGCTGTGGCATGGCACCAAAGGGCGGCAAGGTACCAAAGTGCGACATGGAACCAAAATATTCCATAATTTCAGACAATTACCCAAACAAACAGAAACAGACTAAAAAAACTGAAGCGAGGCTATTAGAACGTTGGATTAAAGGATAGAGCTGGATCGTCTAGGGTGAGCTTATCTACCCCAGGCGTAGCCTTAGATTTATGGGCAGGGTACCCTATATATAAGGGTGTGCTCTTAATCTTAGGAGCTAGAATTTGAATAACGAGCTTTTAGATGACGCTTCCTAACAATTCAAAACGGAAGATCTTTGACGGGCGCTACGAGATACTGTCGATCGTCGGTAGGGGCGCCGACAGCGTTGTGTATCACGGACGCCATATCACCGGCGCTGCCCAGGAAGTTGCTATTAAAGTTTTAATCAATAAGGATGGAACGACAACTTTAACCGATAAGCTACGACGCGAGGCACTTACTCTAGTGTCGTGTCGTCACAGGTATGTAGTTCGTCTAGATGACTTCCACTCGATACAAGATCTCTGCTATCTGTCGATGGAATACGCACCTGAAGGCGACCTATCAAAATACATCGCAACTCTTCAAGACAAGAAACTCCCTCCAGATCAGCTAGCGCTATATCTCAAGCAGTGCTTGGAGGCTCTTGATTTCGTGCACGCTACCGGTGTAATTCACCGCGACATTAAGCCTGAAAACATCCTTGTTCTTAACGCAAAGGAGGTACGCCTGGCGGACTTTGGCTTGGCGCTCCTGCCAGGTGATGAGGTGCTGCTTGAAGAGTTACGAAAAGCTGTAGGCAGCTTTGAATATCTGGCTCCAGAGGTGCTTGATGGTATTAAGTACGATACGATCTCGGATCTATATTCTCTGGGGGTGTGCTTTTATGAGGCCGCCTCTGGTCAACACCCGTTTGCTCAGGCTCCGATCGCTGAAAAGCGTGAAGCTAGGCAGGACGCACGAATCACCCCTCTGACTCAGATAGCTCCTGAACTGCCACCTCACGTGGCTGCCGTTATTACAAATTTGATGAGGTTCTCGGCACGCGATCGGTTTCAATCGACCTTAGAGGCCATGCGCGCTCTAGAGGATCCGCAGTTTCGCATCACGCTGCCGTTATCATCTGAATCAGTCAGCATTTCAGCGGTTCAGTCTGCTAACGATGATTTAGCGCCGGATAGTTTACAGCTAGATTCCGTGGCTCCGATCTTTGAGCCGTTAAATGATCAGAAAACTGCTCCCAGCACTGACACCGAGCCGATTCCGTCGCAACCAGCAACACATCTCGCTGCTGGTAACGCAGCCCTGGCTACCGAGCGTCAACCTACGCCCACGGAGAAGATCGATCTAGAGCGGATTAAATCAATCATCGCCCGTGATACCCAGAGGCGTACTGGCGGAGCGTTAAGCACGATTGATGGCCCCATGCCTTCCGCAAACGAAGCCGCCGCACAACCCACCGATGACCTCTCAGCCGGGCTTCAACTTATAGATCGATCATCCCGCAAAACAGCCTCAAAATCGGTTAGTTCTCGAGATCGCAAGCAGCTTAGCTCTAGCTTTATAGACCGGCGATCGCCCCTGTTTACACCCGTTATCACTCGGTTTGTAAGCGTAGCTCTGACTTTTGCGCTGCTTACTGTGGGGGGGATTTATGGCTATCACTCACTAACTAGAGCAGATACCAGCCCCTCCCCAAAACAGCGCGGTAGCGCTGAGGCGGCCGCCGTGGCTAATTTGGGTGAGCACGAGGGAGTTAACGCAGACACCTCTGACGGAGGTACGCCTGCTGTGACCGCGCTTCGATCGCTTGCTGAGGGTATCTATCCGGGTGCCATTAGCGGACTGTTTCCAGGTAAAAGTGTGCCGATGGCACTGATTGCTAATCCCAAGCAGCAGCAACTAACGCTGCTAGTAGGGCTTGAGGGTTGGATGCCAGCAACGGTTACTCTTGCAACAGATGAAACTAGCGCGGCTGAAGGCCCCACCTTCCGAGCAAATGGGCTTATTCTAAAATTTAATCAGGAGTCGTCATCTGCTGAGATAACTGGTACTGTTATAGATGTTGTAAGCGGCGAAGCCGGAACCTGGAAGATCACCGGGTAGAGCTTTTTGTGAGCCGGATATTTGGAGTACCTTAAGGTGGCGCAACTCTTGTGTTCAGTTGTATCTGTTTTTCTGCCGCAGAGGCCAGGACAACGCCTGACCAAAAAAATCAAAACATTCTGCTGGCGATTTTTATGCGGATCTATCGCTGTCGCCTATGCAGCATGCATCATAGTTCAGTCGAGCTATGCGCAGACGGCCCAAGAGGAGCACAAACCAATCAGGATTATTCACCGACCGTTTGACCCAGCATCGATTCCTGCGATTGGAAATCCGATGCGCATAGAAATAGAGCTGGTCAATACTTTTGATATCACGAGCACTGTAAGGCTTATCGGAGCCAAAGATGGGCGATTTGTTGATATCGCTTTTCCACGTGGGGAGCTTAACTCAGTCGATCGACCAACATTTCATGTAGAGCTGCCCAGCCCCATAGCAGCGATGACCTATCAATTTGTAGTACACCAAGGTGATGGCTCACTTACTTCATCTGAGAAATTCACAATCAAGCGCGACTGCATTCAAAATTTTAAGGTAGCTGTCCCAGAAGACGCACCGAATGCCGATTTCAGACGCGAAGTTTCGACCCTCGTATCACAGGCCAAAGTACTTGAGCGTGATACCGCAAGTTTGGAGGCATCGCTAAAGCTTATAGAAGAGATCAAGGCTTCAATATCGAACTAGATTAGAGATGGAACGAATTCGTATGTTTTTTCAAAAGCTATATCATCTCTTAGGCTTACTTCGCTGCTCACGCGCAATCGGTTTTTCTAAGGAGCCACGCATAAAAGTCAAAGCAAATCTTAGTAATCTCTATCTATCCCTGCCTTTCTACACTCTTGTATGGCATACACCTGCGGCCAGCGCGCTTGATCTTCCAGTTGGCGAAATATCAGTGTCAGTTCGCTTAGAATCGAAGCCTCAGCTGGTAAGCGCCAGAGGTATTGTTTTCTCTTCGCGCTCGTCATTTGAAGTGCCGGAAGCGACCGTAGCAAAGATCGGAGATAAGCTCTATGAGGTCAAGTTTTCTGTACCACGTTCCAAGGTACAGCCAGATTCGGTAGCTTCGGCTATCGCCACTGATGACCAGGGCGCAACCGTATTTGCAGGCGTTACTCCGGCTATTACCTCAGAAGCGCGGGATCTCCTGGCTAGTGTACCGGAGTGTCCAGGACAGGACTCATCACCCGCAATCTCAATGACCTCGCCGGGCACTCTAAAGCAATTAGTTGATGTGCGCGCTGAGCGTATGGAGATCGTGCGCATCAAGCTCAAGAGATCTATGGATGTTAATGTCATGGCCAAACTAGCAAAATTTGAGGAGGCCTTTGGACTGACTCGAACCGTTACCCTAAGCCCTGACCTACCACCAGCAGAGCTCTTTGAGCGACTATCGAACATTCAACATGCTCTGCGCAAATACCAAGCTCATCAACCAAAACACTCGCGCTAAGAGTTAACCTAAATTCGGCAGTTAAGGAGAACGAAAATGGTGCAGGTGGCTAAAAG
>CAZZLV010000167.1:0-5842 GCA_964655155.1 uncultured Bdellovibrionales bacterium | reverse complement strand
GCTCCTCCTCAAGCGCCTTATTCCTCTGCTTGAGACGCCAGATCTCCTCCTCCACGCGGGGTATGTTAAAAATTTAAGGCGGGGTAAAATGCTAGTTCAATAGAGGGTGTTGCGTTTTGGAATTGAAGACTCCAGCTGCTCGCAGAGGTCACGGCACGGCAAAAAGAGATCTTCGCTGCATTCAATGTCAAAAACTTTTAACAACCTAGTTTCAAGTCGACGGGATTTTAGGTAGTAACCAATTTTCAACACCGATTATGTTATAGCAGATAAACCAGCGTTATATTGTAAAAAGGGGTGCTTGTTACCTAGCCATCATCCGGCTTACAGTGCTCTGGGTTACGGGCATCTGGTCTATGAGAATATCACAAGTAACTGTCAGAGTTGTCGTAGTAGCGCTAGCCGCTACTGTTGTGGTTAGAGGCACACCGGTCGGCCAGCAGCTAATTGGCGCTCTGAGTGATAACGATGGTGCAAACCAGCTCCTCTTTGACCCCAATAGCCCCTTTCAAAGTGCCACTTTAAAGCCCCCCCCTGATGAGCCGCAGACCCCGGCCGAAGGCGCCCAGGCTGTTCAGAATCAGAATAACCAGCTGTCCAACCATCATCCGGAGATAGAGCAGTTTCAACACACGATCAAGAAGGGCGCGACTCTCGCCTCACTGTGGCGCGATATTAAGGGCGCGCCAAAGGCTGTTCGATCATTTATTGCGGCCTTCTCGGCCAAGCATCCAACGCTCAAAGCTGGCGAGATCCTCTCGGTAACTCGCAAAGGCGCTGAGGTCGTTGAACTCCGTCGTGAACTGGGTGAGGGAGCAACCCTTGTGATCACCGGTGACGCCGATGAGGGGTATAGCCCACGGATTGAGCAAGCCCTGGTGCACTCACACGAACGAAAGATATCTGGGACGATCTTCTCATCACTCGTTGAAGCCGCTCGCGGCACCGATATGCCTTACTCGGTGGTTGACGATTTTGTGGATCTCTTCAGTAATCGGGTAGACTTCCGTAAAGATCTACAATCTGGCGATACATTCACTGTGTGGTTTGACGAGCGTCGCCTTGAAGATGGTCGAGTTCTCTCAATAGGCAACATTAAGGCCGCCTCAATCTCCCTTCAAGGAACGATGTATGCAGTAGTGCGCGATGTCTCCAAGGACGGCACTGTGCGCTACTTCGATGAGAAGGGTGAGATGCCGACTAAATCGTTCCTGCGCTATCCGGTGCAGTTCACGCGCATCTCGTCTGTATTTACCCACGCTCGCTTTCATCCAGTACTCAAGATTTCGCGCCCTCACAACGGAGTAGATTTTGCGGCACCGATCGGAACACCCGTTCGCACAGTCGGTGATGGAGTTGTTACTTTTGCTGGATGGAACAACGGCGGGGGTAATATGATTAAGATCGCCCACGACTCACGATATACCACTGAGTATATGCACCTCTCAAAAATTGCGCCTGGCGTAAAGACTGGGGCGCGAGTGAGCCGCGGCTCAATTATCGGAGCTCTGGGCAACACGGGTCTCTCAAGTGGCCCGCACCTGCACTATGGGCTCTTCGATAAGGGCTCGTATGTCGACCCGATGAAGGCCAAGATCATCCAAGCAACTCCAGAAATAAAAGCTCCAAGGTCGGTGTTCGCGGTGATCGCCGAGATGAAGATGACCCACAAGAGCATCGCTGTTGCAGCTGTTGGTAGCAACAAAAAGAATGCATGAGCTTCTCAGTTTCTATACTTGCAACCGGTTCAGAGCTACTCGATGGTAGGGTAATCGATACCAACTCAAATATCGTTGCTCGAGCTCTGTCCGATCTGGGACTTAAGCTAAAGCGTGTTCTTGTGGTCGATGACGATCTATCAGAGCTCGTTGCGGGGCTAGAGTCACTCAGTAGCGTCAGCAACATCATCATCACCTCCGGTGGGCTTGGCCCAACATCAGACGATCTTACTCGCGAGATGGTAGCGCAGTTTTTCGGTGTCGGAGTAGCTGAGTTCCCCGAGGCAAAAGCACACCTTGAACAGTTTTACTCCAGGCGTTCGCGCGTGCTTGATCGATCAAACCTTAAGCAAGCACTCCTGCCGATTGGATCAACAATGATAGCAAATGATAACGGCACCGCACCGGGATTTATGCTGACCGGTGCTGGAGCTGGCGCACACCCTGTCACCGTATGCTCACTATCCGGTGTGCCCCGCGAATTCGCCCCGATGTTTAACAACTCAGTGCTGCCGATAATACGTAGCCAGGCTGGAGATGTACAACCGATTCAGCGCCACACATTTAAACTATTCGGTCTCCCCGAATCGGTAGTCGGCAAACTCGTTGAAGGCTGCGGTCTATCTGAGGCGATCACCGTCTCATACCGCGCCGCTTTCCCTGAAGTGCACGTTGTACTTAAAGCTCCTTACGGGATATCACTCGAGGCTCCCGCTGCCACGGTGCGCGCCGTACTAGGTAAGGAAGCAATATACACAGAGACCCCTTCACAGAGCTTTGTCGAGCGCATACAGCAGCTCTTGCTAGCGCACGGTGCCACCGTTGCTACCGCTGAATCGTGCACAGGGGGATTAGTTGCAAGTTACCTCACAGAGACGCCCGGCTCATCGGCTGTATTTGCTGGCGGCATTGTCTCTTATGATAACCGAATTAAAGAGCAATTACTTAAAGTTTCAGAGAGCACCCTGAAGAAGCACGGCGCAGTGAGCGCCGAGACGGTGCAAGCGATGGCTAAAGAGGTGCGTGAGGTGATGAACACAACCTACGGGCTGGCAGTAAGTGGAGTGGCTGGGCCAGATGGTGGCACCCCTGACAAACCGGTAGGCACAGTTTGGATCGGTCTCGCTGGGCCTAGTGGTGATTCAATACAGCGCAGTATATTCTACGTTAACGATAGACGTTCAATCCGTATTTATTCCACCTACGTAGCGCTTGATCTGCTAAGAAGAAAGCTGGAAGGCCTAGAGATATCGGAGACATATCCCATAATAGCCATGAAAGCTTGAGAAATGGTAGGATTAACCGAAGTATAGTGATATGCAAAAGCCTTGCTAGTTTTACCGGCAAGAACCTTTTCAAAACATTATCCTAAACTTCGGCAGTTAAGGAGTATGAAATTAGTGCAGATCTCTAAAAGCACGAAGTATTTTGAACTTTTCGGAAGCTTGAACACTGGCAACGTCAGGGGGCGCACCGGAAATTCAAAAGACAGAGTGATTTTAGTCATATTTGCCGTTATCAGAGCCGAAACGGCCGAGTTCAGGATTATATAGCGGTTTTCAAAAGTCCTTAGCGATATAACGGCTCTTAGAAAACGCTATCGATTCGCGGACGTGAATCAAGACCACAACCTATAGTCTGCTTAGCACAGGATGTAACAAGGGGTACATGACAGGATACGGAAGACGCGCAGGTGATCCAAAAGGCGCAACCAAAGAGATGGAGGTTGCCTTTCCTCAATCAACAGTTATGCAGACACTCGTCGGAGACAAGGACGAAAATCTGCGCACAATCGAGCGAGAGCTCAGACTCAAGATCGGTCGCTCCGCCAACGGCCTCACCTTAGTCGGTCAGGACACCGATGTTGAACTGGGGCATGATCTACTTACTCAGCTTCGTGACCTGGTTGACTCCGGAGAAAATATCTTTAAAGGTGATGTCGAGCGTGCAATCAAGATGCTCTCTGGCAATCGGCGGCTGCGACTAGAGGAGCTTTTTCGTGATGAGATTAGGGTAAGCGGCAAACGCACTAAGATCGTCCCCAAAACCTTTCGGCAGAAGAATTACATCGAAGAGATTAAGAGCCACAACGTTGTCTTTGGTGTAGGTCCAGCAGGAACTGGTAAGACCTACCTCGCTATGGCTATGGCCGTTACGGCACTACTTAACAAAGAGGTGAAGCGTATAGTGCTGTGTCGCCCTGCGGTTGAAGCCGGAGAGAAGCTCGGATTTCTTCCGGGTGATATGGCTGAGAAGGTAAATCCCTACCTACGACCACTTTACGACGCGCTACACGACATGGTTGATTTTGAACGTGCGAAAGAGCTGGTTGAGCGCGGAGTGGTTGAGGTAGCGCCTTTAGCTTTTATGCGCGGTCGAACCTTATCTAATGCCTTTGTGATCCTAGATGAAGCTCAGAATACAACTCCTGTGCAGATGAAGATGCTGCTAACGCGTCTCGGATTTGGCTCTACCTGTGTTATTACTGGCGATGTAACGCAGATAGATCTACCGCGTGGCATAGAGTCTGGACTAAGTCATGCCCTCAAGCTGCTCAGGGATGTAAATGGGATATCAATAGTTCACTTTACTGATGAGGATGTCGTACGCCATCCTCTCGTATCAAAGATTATTCAAGCCTACGACCGTGATGAAGCGTAGTCAGATTATCTCTCCACAGCGCTTTGAAACTCTTGCCATGATCCTGTGGATTGGCCTAGCTGCTATCGCTGCTGAGTTAATTTTGGGAGCTTTTTTACCTGATCGGGATATTTTACAACGAACTTCACGCGCAGCGCTGGTCTGGTTATCGCTTGGAATCCTGCTTTATGGAGCACAAGCGGTTATGTCAGAGTACCAGGCGCATGATCGCAAGGGATTTACCGCGCTTTATATACTGCTGGCAACTTCTACCCTTTGGGTAGCGCTGACCGAGGTAATAGCTATGGCGCTAGTGATGTACTCTGGGCTGCATTTATCTGCGGCCGGAGTATCTGCTGTATCTTTAAGTTTTGCTCTACCTTATGCAGCGGTTGTATTAATTGTCCAATCCATTGGTGGCTCACAGCGCGCTATATTCGCTGCAGCTTGCGCAACGACAGTGTACACCTTTTACACTCCGGCTCGCTCGCTAAATCATGCAATTATTCCTTCGGCTATTTTTGCCTCATCAATCGTTGCCTGCCTTGCGTTTCGACGCGGAGTACGCTCACGCAGTGCTTACCTAAGAGGCGCTGTATGGATTACCATCTCAATGATACCCTTTGCTATCGTCTCAATGTTTATAGACCATAGTACCAGCGCTATTGATGCCTCGATTAGGATCCTTGCGTGTTGCGTTAGCGGATTATCTAGCGCTCTCTTTGCCGTCGCAATCACTCCGATACTTGAATACTTCGGTGAGTACGCCTCGGATATGCGCCTGATCGAGATGGCCACACTCGATCATCCACTCCTTAAGGAGCTTAGTATCCAGGCGCCGGGCACCTGGAATCACTCGATGGTAATCGGCATGATGGTTGAATCAGCAGCCAACGTAATCGGCGCCAATCCTGTAGTATGTCGCGTTGGAGCCTACTTTCACGATATCGGAAAATCAACTAAACCCCTTTATTTTGTAGAAAATCAAGAACCTGGCGAGAACCGCCACGACAAGCTAAGTCCATCGATGTCTGCACTTATAATTCGGGCCCATGTAAAGGATGGTGTTGAACTAGCTCGTCGCCATAAGTTACCGAAGATTATCGAAGAGATGATCCCCCAACACCACGGCACATCGCTGATCGAGTACTTCTATGAGAAAGCTCGTAAAGAAGCCGAGGAGCTCGGAGTTGAGCCAGATACAGTTGACCGCTCACTTTATCAGTACCCCGGCCCACGCCCACAGACCAAGGAAGCTGGGCTACTTATGCTAGCCGACGGGATCGAAGCTGCTGCGCGCACCTTAAACGAGCCGACCCAAGACCGAATTCAAGGTCTGGTACAGAAGATGATTAATAAGGTTTTTGCTAGTGGTGAGCTCAATGAATGTGAGCTAACACTACATGACCTACACCTGATCGCTCGGAGCTATACTCATATCCTGACCGGCATATACCATCAACGCGTGGCTTACGCAGAGCCCG
>CAZZLV010000166.1:0-5895 GCA_964655155.1 uncultured Bdellovibrionales bacterium | reverse complement strand
AAGTTATTTTAACCAGATGCGCCATTTTGGGGCCCGCAACTGCTCTTTTTAGGTTAATATCTGACTAATGCACCGCGACATACTTATACTAACTGCCCTACCGTGTGAAGCCAAGCCACTGATCAGTATTTGGCAAGCTACGCCGCTGCGTGAAAACCGCTGCGCTGAGCGCTTTCAGGTTTTTCACGCACCTGGGGTCTACATCGCAACAACCGGTATCGGTAAATTGCGCGCTGCTATCGCTACCTCAGCACTCTTAGCCGGCTTATTCCCAACATCATCCAGCAACGGTGGCACACCTTTAGTGGTAAATATCGGCATAGCAGGGGCATCGGATACTACTGTGCCTCTGGGCACCCTGACTTACTGCAACAAGATACGTGATGTTGCAACCGATACCCGATTTTATCCAGATATCCTGCTCAAACACGAGCTAGCAGAAAGCGCTTTAGATACTCACGATCATCCGGTAAAAACCCCACCTTTGGAGCCGGTTTTAGTTGATATGGAGGGCTCCGGGGTTGCTCAGGCAGCTCTAGCACTCGGAGCGCCAAGCACACTGTGCATCCTAAAAATCATCTCAGATCACTGCACCGGAGTGCGAATAAGATCGGAGCACGCCACTACACTCATCGCTCAGAACGCGGAGCGGATTCAGACTCTACTCGAGGCTCTACGTAGCACACTACCAGAACCAGAACGAATTTCTCCAGCGGAACAAGCTCTCTTAGAAGCTACTGCTTTGCATGCAACACTCTCACTATCACAGAGGATTGAGCTGCTCAGAAGGGTCAATGCGCTCCAGGCTAGGGGCGTTAATTGGCACAACGCTATCTCTGAATTTAGCTCACAATCTGTGACTACTAAGGAGGCCCGTAATAGAGCCTACAAGCGGCTACTACAGCAGTTATCCGAGGCTGCTCTGCTGTGAACTACTTACCGCTATTCTCACATATCTATATCGAAGATAGCGCAGCGTCTTATCCGCTTACGCAGCGGATTACCAAACGCTTTCCCCTCGCCACACAGATATCAATCAACAACTACAAGGAGCTCTTCAACCGTCCACGTCAACGCTGGGATCATCAGAAAAATGCGCTTAAATTGATCCTTGCAGTGCGCAGCGAAGCTTTTCTTTACCCCGGAAGCTCCTTTGTTCCAAATTTCGAGCACTCACGTTTTTTCTACACGACACCGGTGCTTAACTGCCTCTATGGCTGTGAATACTGCTATCTTCAGGGGATGTTTCCATCGGCTAATATAGTGGCATTTGTTAATGACGGTGATTTTATTAAAGCGGCATCACTTGAGATTCCTGGCCCGGCACCGGCGTACCTCTGCATCTCATATGATACCGACCTGCTAGCTCTCGAGAGTATCTTCGGATACTGCGAGCGCTACATCGAGTACGCCAAAACCCATCCGCATGTTACTATCGAGATCCGTACAAAGAGCGCAAACATCGAAGCTCTCAGCGCGCTCACTCCAGCACCAAACATTATCCTGGCTTGGACGATCTCACCGGATTCAGTAATATCACGCTACGAACACCGCACCCCATCGCTCCGTGCACGTTTAGCTGCCATTACCAAAGCCTACCAACGCGGCTGGCGCGTGCGCCTCTGTATCGATCCGATACTACGAGTTGACTCATGGCAGACGCACTACGGAGAGCTGGTGCGCGAAACTTTTACACAGCTCACCAGCGCTGCGATCGATGATGTTTCAATCGGTATATTTCGCATGCCAAGTGGATATCTGCGAGCGATGCAAGATAACAATCCAACCTCAGCGCTGGTACACTATCCCTATACCGTTAGTAACAAGAGCGCCTCCTACACACCCGAGCAGCAACAAGAGCTGATCACTACGATCTCAGAGCAATTACGACCATATTTACCTGAGGAGAAGATATGTCCCGTCCCTTGGCAGTTGTAACTGGAACTAGTTCAGGAATCGGCGAGGCTATCACCTCAGAGTTACTTAACGGTGGCTGGCGAGTTGTTGGTATAAGTCGCCGCAGCCCTACTTTCACCCAGGCCGAGTACTGCCACATCCACCTCGATCTAACCGATACAAAACAGCTAGCAAGCCATATTCCCAACATCCTCAAGGATCACGGCCCGGTGGCGCTCCTGATTAACAATGCAGGTATCGGCCACTTTGCACCGCACGAGGAGCTCTCGGTGCAACAGATAACCGAGCTTGTTAATTGCAACCTCTTGGCGCCACTAGTGCTAACTAGGGGGCTTTTACGCTCTCTAAAAGAGACTCACGGTAACATCATCTCGATCGGTTCATTTTCAGCTCATGAGAGCAGCTCATACGGCGCCGCCTATGCAGCTAGCAAAGCTGGCCTTGAACACTTTATGCGCTCGCTATTTGATGAAGTTCGGAAAAGTGGGGTGAAAGTCACCACCATCTCGCCCGATATCACTCGCACACCATTTTACGATCACCTCACCTTCTATCCTAATGACGAGCACAACGTTGCTGTGACACCCCACTGTGTGGCTCGAGCCGTTATGCAGATCTTACTTCAACGAAAAGGCACCGTTATCAGCCAGATCACTCTGCGACCCGAGAGGTTGCGGCTAGCGAGAAGAGGCAAAACCTGAACTTATTTTATCCTTAACTACTCACCGGTTTTAACCTAAATTCGGCAGTTAAGGCGGATTAAACTAGCCCGAATATCGCACGAAAGTGCAAGATTCGGGCGAGCAAGTGCAAGGAAGCGTTTGCAAATTCCAAAGCGCAGCGGAGGAATTTGGAGCATTATCCTAAAAACGGCAGTTGCGGGTCTGAAAATGGCGCATCTGGCTAAAATCACTTCGTCTTTTGAATTTTCGGTGCTCACCCTGACGGTGCCAGGGTTCAAGCCTTAAGAAAAGTTCAAAATCCTTCGTGCTTTTGAGCACCTGCGCCATTTTCATCCTCCTTAACTGCCGTTTTTAGGATTTTTCACGGCGCGCGCAGCGAGCTTCGTGAAAAATACGGACTAGGTTTACATCACCTCAGTCGGCAAGCCATCAGCTACAAGCTGATCAACAACTTGCTTGGCGTGCTCACGGCTGCGAACCTCCATCATCACTGTGATATCCACATGACCCGGAGCCTTGGCGTATGAGCGGTCATGCAACACCTGCAAAACATTAGCACCGTTGCGAGCGATAATTCCTGAGATCTGGTGCAACATGCCAGGTCGATCTGGCAAGGTAATCCGTACTCGCAGTAACCTTCCGCGCTCGGCCATGTCGTGTTCTATAAGTCGCGAAAGGATATTAGTATCGATATTACTACCACACATGAATACCACGGGCCTCTGGCAACTCTCAGGAAGATGTCCTTCTAGCAACGCTGCTATACTGGCTGCCGCTGCGCCCTCTATAACTACGTGTTCCAGCTCAAGCACCATAACTAGTGCTCTGGCGATCGCTTCCTCACTGACCGACACGAGCTTGTCTAGCTTTTTCTCGATTATCGGCCCGGTGATCGAACCGACCGTCTTAACCGCGATACCATCAGCGATCGTCATCGGCACAAAGCCACCAGAATGTGGTTTGTTAGCCCGCATGTTCATGGCCCACTCAGAACACACCCCCAGAATAAAAACATCCTTGCGCTTGGCCTTCACCGCCGTCGCCACCCCTGCTGCGTATCCACCACCTCCAACCGGTATTATAATCGAATCAAAATCACCACACTGTTCAAGGAGCTCAAGACCCGCCACTCCCTGTCCGGCGATAACCAATTCGTGATCAAAAGGTGGTATATACGTATAGCCCCGCTCTGCTGGCCACCTAGCGGCTAACTCTAACGCTTCATACAGAGATGGCACCTGGGTAATATGCGCTCCAAGCCGCCTACACGATTCAACCTTCACTAGCGGAGCTGTAACCGGCATAACCAGATGACACGGTGCACCTAAGTGACTGGAGTGAAGACTGAGCGCTAGAGCATGATTACCGGCACTCGCCGCGCAAACACCCCTTGCCAAGCGCTCCTGATCGAGGCTAAGGAGAAAATTTAGAGCCCCACGCTCCTTAAAAGCACCCGTGCGCAGCTTGTTATCCCACTTGCAGAAGATCCTACGGCTAAACTCCTCGGAGAGACCAAGGGCGTGAGAAACAGGAGTAACCGCCAAGTGCGGCGCTATCCGTGCGCGGGCTGCCTCAATATCTTCTAGGGAGAGATTTTTAGCTGACATAAATAAACCTAAATTCGGCAGTTGCGAGTCTGAAAATGGCGCATATGACTAAAATCACTTTGTCTTTTGAATTTTCGGTGCTCACCCTGACCGTGATTTAGGGCAAAAGCCTTGCCAGTTTTACTGGCACGGACTTTTGCAGATCACTATAGCGGGTAAAATCGCTTCCTTACAGGATAAACTTGATTAGCCAATAGGACTAGCCAGAATATTGCCCGAAAGTGCGAGATTCGGGCGAGCAAGTGCAAGGTAGCACTTGCAAATTCCGAAGCGCAGCGGAAGAATTTGGGGCATTTTTCACGGCGAGCGCAGCGAGCTTCGTGAAAAATACGGGCTAGCAAGCCATCAAAGTGCTCTGAGGTCTGGCCTGCCTCTGAGGTCTGGCCTGCTCTGTGCATCGTGCTCTGTGCATCGACATAAACACCCGCACCCGCTAGACTTAGCGCAGGCAGCAAGGAGCTCCGCAACGGATCAAGCAACGATCAATTCACTACCGCACACCGTGTCACAGATCTACGATTTAGCAATATTGGGCGCAGGCATCTCAGGTCTTGGTGTGGCCCAGGCCGCCGCAGAGGGTGGCCTATCGACGCTCGTACTAGAAGCTGCTGGTACAGCAAAAGCGACCTCCAACAACACATTACGAATTATACACGGTGGCTTTCGCTACCTACAAAAGCTACAGCTATCACGCGTGATTCAATCGCTGAACGACCAGACTTACGTAGCCAAAACATTCCCTGACGCCACCAAAGCTCTTGCGTGCTTAATGCCGCTTAAATCATGGGGCCTAAAGAGCAAACTCCCTGTAGCTTGCGCGGCCCTGGCCTATGGCTCTGCGATGCGAGCACTTAAATCACCATTAACTGCTCCCAAGATCTTAGCAGCTAAGATGCTAGCCGAGATCGCGCCTCAGCTGGCCACGCGCGCGCCATACGGCGCATTGTGTTGGCACGACCTGGTAATTACCAATCCTGGGCTACTTGCCGCGCAACTTACCGAACAGATCATTCATGCAGGCGTTACTCTACTCACAGAGACTAAGGTCACTGCAGTTACAAAGACCACTAATGGCTACACCATCGCCACAGAACTTGGAGAGCAGTACCTAGCTAGAAAAGTTGTCAACACCCTCGGCCCCTGGATCCGTTCGATTGCACTACCGCAGACCATAATCGACCCCGGCCCTCGCTGGTGCCTCGGATTTAATATCACCACCTCACACCAGATCCACCCAACTCATGCAATCGCTGTGGAGAGCGCCGATGGGCGTCTTTTTTTTGCAGTGCCACGTGGCGAGCACACCACGATCGGCACCTGGTACACTCCTTGCGCAGCACCTTCTAGCAGCACAACTAATACTCAACCGGTGATCCCATCAGACGAGCTAGAGCGTTTTATTACTGCCTGGAACCGCGCCTGGCCCGAGCAGAGCATCACTCGCCAAGCTGTCATAGCATGCGATAGTGGAATCCTGCCGATGCTCAGAGACTCCGCTACTGGCCCCGTGCTCTACGGAGCAGAGATCATCTCGACTAACGACAACTACACTGAAGTTTTAAGCACTAAGTACACCACCTTTCGCTCGCAGGGGCGTCGGGTGATTAGCCCGAATATTGCACGATAGTGCAAGATTCGGGTGAGCAAGTGCAAGGAAGCACTTGCAAATTCCGAAGCGCAGCGGAGGA
>CAZZLV010000165.1:0-5917 GCA_964655155.1 uncultured Bdellovibrionales bacterium | reverse complement strand
AAGTGATTTTAGTCAGATGCGCCATTTTCAGACCCACAACTGCCGAATTTAGGTTATATCGCTAATGACTTTTGAAAAAACGCTATCCGCGATACTTAGCCACATTTCATGCAACCTAATCTTCTAAACCCGAGCGCGCTTCTCAGATATCGACGCCAGCAGATCCTTGTACGAATCCGCAAAACTCTTTACCCCAGCGACCTGTAACTCTTTAAGCAGCGCATCCATCGAGATACTCTGCGACTCCAGCCAGGCTAACAATTCCTTAGACTCTTGCAATCCGTAGTGCAGCCTGGGACCGATCTCCGCCTTCTGCACGAGAGCCTTAACCGTTGCTGGCGGCATAGTGTCAACCGTATCCCTTCCTGCTAATTCTTCCACGTACAGCAATGGACTGAAGGCCGGATTCTTTGTTCCTGTGCTGGCCCACAACGGCCTTTGCACACGAGCTCCTAGCTCCTGGAGCTTCTTAAATCGAGGCGCGCTAAATATCTTCTCAAAAGCCTCATACGCAAGTTTTGAGTTGGCTATTCCAACTTTACCAAAAAATCGGGCACGATCACCCGCGCTGCATCCTCCTTGCGCGACGAGTGCGTCGAACTTCTTCTCTACCAAGGCATCGACTCGCGAGACAAAAAAACTCGCCACAGATGCCACCGCACGGAGATCCTGGCCGCGAGCGGCGCGTGTTTCGAGAGCCGCTATGTAAGCCTCTGCCACCTCCTGATAGACCTGAGTTGAAAAGATAAGCGTGACGTTAACGTTAATTCCAAGCTCTAACACAGCTTTAATTGCTGGTATGCATTCTGGGGTTGCTGGGATCTTTACCATCACATTAGCGCGACCTAGCTTCTTCCAGAGTCGCTCAGCTGCCGCAACGGTACCAGCAGCATCTGCAGCCAGATAAGGAGAAACCTCAATACTAGCGAATCCATCCCCTCCAGCAGTCAAATCATAGGTCGGCTTAAGCAGATCAGCAGCAGCTGCTACGTCCGCCAGCATAAGCTCTTCGCACAGAGCCTCAGCATCGAGCCCCTTAAGGGAGCTTGATCTCATGTCTGCATCGTAGTTATTCGTATCAGCTATGGCCTGCTTAAAAATAGTCGGATTACTAGTCAGCCCTGAAACTCCCTGACTGATTAGGGATTGCAACTCACCTGACTTCAGCACATCTCGCGAGAGATTGTCATACCAGACTGACTGGCCAAGCTCATTAAGCGCCACTATGTGCGGGTTCTTGTTCGTTGTCATTTAACGTCCTCTGCTAAAAGTGTCTACATCTGATTACCTTGGCAATATAGCGGATCTTCGCTATTCACGAAATAACTATGTCAAGGCTTTGGGGCGTACTAGCTCTCCCCACTCACTTTATCTTTTGGCAACCACTCCAAAATCAATCGCGCAGGTGTCTATGAAGCGATCCGCGGTATATCCATCGCACCTGGATAAGACAGTGTCTGCCGCTTCCGATTCTTGTAGAAGCGATAAGTTGTCATTAACACATTAAAGGCGTATGGGATGCCGTTTACATGACAGATTTCGTCCCCGTAATAAGTGGGTATTGGGCGTTCAACTATGCGCATGTTTCGCTCAGCCATGGCAAGAATAATCTGCGTATCAAAGTGCCATGTATTGGTAAACGACTCAAATGGAATCTGACGCAGAGCATGAGTCGAATACAACCGATAACCTGAATGGTACTCTGTCAAGTTAAGTCCCGATAATCTGTTTTGGCACCATGTAAGCACTCGGTTACCAAAAAACTTGTACAGCGGCATACCCCCTTTTAGGGCTTTCAGCGGCTCGGACATACGTGAGCCGAAAACCATATCCACCTCACTCCGCATAAAAGGCTCTAAAAGCACCGGTAGTGCCTCCGGTGCGTACTGGCCATCCCCGTGCACCATAGCCACGACATCAAGCCCTCGGTCGATCGCGTACTGGTAGCCCACTTTTTGATTACCCCCGTAACCCTGATTCTTCTCGTTCCGATGAACTGTAAGCTTGTCGATACCATGTTGAGCTTTGTATCCCAGAGCGGCATAGTAACCGTTGTCAGAGCTGCAATCATCGATCACAAAGATCTCCTCAACATCGTCGTAAACTTCTTTTGGAATACGCGCAATCGTCTTGTTTAGATGATTCACAGCATTGTACGCGATAATAAATATTCCGATGCGCGGCTTTCTCATTTTAGTCAACCTTATTTGACCAGCGTTCCAACTAAATCGTAACCCGATACCTCTGTTACTACTACGCGCCCTAAATGTCCTGCCGGGATCTCGCCTAGCCCCTCTGCGATGTCGTTAATCAAAACGCTTCCGTCGACCTCTGGGGCTTGAAAGCGTGATCGTGCTGATAAAAGCAGCTCAGTTTCATCGTGTGGCCCCTCGATCAAAACCTCGAGTTCCTTGCCGATATACTCTTGGTTACGAAGCACCCGAACCTTCTGCTGTGCTAGCATGATCCGATCACGTCGAGCCCGTTTCTCCCTTTCGGGGATCTGATCCTTTAGATCATAAGCGGCTGTGCCCTGCTCAGGGGAATAGGTGAATACCCCCACACTTTCAAAGTGCCCATCCTTAACAAAAGACTCCAAATCCTGAATATCCGCCTCACTTTCACCTGGAAAACCAACGATGAAAGTAGTTCTCAACTTAATCTCTGGAGCTATCTGCCGCACGTACTCAACAAACCTGCGAGAACCAAACCGGCCGATCGGTCGCTTCATATTTTTAAGCACCGTTTCACTTGAGTGCTGTAACGGCACATCTAGGTAATCACATACTGAAGGGAGATCGACGATGGCGCGCAGCAGTTCATCATCAACACCGACGGGATAAGCGTAGAGCAATCGTATCCACGCAGCTACCCTTGAGGCATCGATCGCGCGCAGAAGGACTACTAAACGTGAGTCTCCGCGATCCGTTCCGAATGCTGTTAGATCCTGCGCAACGAGGTTCATCTCACGCACTCCCTGAGCGCCGAGCGCCTGCACTTCGCGGACGATCGAATCTATCGCTCTACTGCGCATACCGCCCCTAATCTGCGGTATGATACAGAATGCGCAGGGCCTATTACACCCCTCAGAGACCTTTACATACGCCATATGGCGTTTTGAAGCTAGGTGGCGCGGCATAGTCTCATCGTAGAGAAAATACGGTCGAGCTCCCTCGTGTAATATATCTCTGAGAGCCTCATCAGCGCCCAGTGCTGCCTGGCCAACACTTAAAAGACCATCCAAAGAGATGAATGAATCAACTTCAGGGAGTGCCTTGCGAATATCCCCCTTGTAGCGCTCAACCATGCAGCCCGCCACGAGCAGCCGCCGCAAGCTTCCGGACTTCTTTAACTCTGAGAGCTCAAGCACACAGTCAACGCTCTCCTTTACGGCACTTTCGAGAAAACCGCACGTGTTCACAACCGCAACATCAGCGTGCGCAAGATCATTGACGATCTCAAAACCGGTGTTACGAAGGACTCCGATCATCACCTCTGAATCGACCTGATTCTTGGCACACCCCAGGGTAACGATGGCTGCGCGGCCGGCAAACGTGCGGCCACCTTCTACGTTGTGAGGTTCGGATATGTTAACTGCTACCGAGGAACAGCTACTAGCATTTTCGCCATCGGCAGGGATAATCGCTAAAGGGGACTTCATTACTTTGACCCAGGTGTACTACGTCTATCCAGTATATCTACACCTTTTGGGTACTCTAAAACAAATCTCCCAGCAGGGATGTTGGGCACATTAAGTTGCAGGTTTTCAAAGACAATCGCCGTGGTGTTACCTCCAACCGAGCTGATTTTAGCTCCCTGTGGTACGTGCCTGCGCTCGTCTACTAGTAAGGTAAACCCCTCTAATAAATCACTTTTTGCTTCAGAAGAATGCTCCTTGTGGGGCACTAAAGTAAGCGCTATTCCAGCCCCAGTTTTACACGCCGAAAGCAGATCAAAATCCTTAGTTACATTACCCAGGCCCATTAAAAATGACACCGGTAAAGCCGACAATAACACGGCCCCAATACTGTCAATCATCACCTGTGCCTTGTCTGGCTGGTACATCCATAGCTCCCCATCACGAATCACCACCTCCTGAATTCTCGGCGTCTTGTAACTCCACCGCATCTTGCCGGGCTTGGCAAAAATCATTACCCCTGAGCTAAGCTCACCCTGATCGAGGGCCGCCACGTAAGAATCCTGTTGGAAATCACCCTGCATCGACTCAATCGAAGAATAATAGCTCTGCACCTTCTCAAGCAAAGCTTGGCCTTGATTGAGCGACACTGACGAACCAGCCAAACACACGAATGGTTCAGCGCGCCGCTTGTTCGCCACCTGCCTAATAACTTGTCCGGGTGCGCTCTCGGCACTGGCGACCGTAGATAACGCGATAAAGGCCACCGTTGCTAGATTCAAAAAGAGAGCTATATTCCTACGCTGCATACGACACGAGTGTTGCACACCGCACCAGCGCACACAATGAGAGTGTCGGTTTTGAGCGCTGGTTTGAGCCTAACGCAGCCTTGATCATCAATCTTCTGGACGGTAGGCTCTGATGATAAACCGCAACTGCCGTTTTTAGGATTATGGCTCTCGCTCACCTGAACTACGAAAAAGCCACCTGTCCATACTTTACCAGCAACCAGTGCCAGTCGTGCACTCTACTCGCAATTGCTCAAGGCTCACGGATTGACTCTAAGGCCGCTAGCCTCGTGAGCAGCCTTAGGCAATTCAACGTTGCTCCTCAGACCATAAACCAACCGATCACCTTAAAGCATCCGTGGGGGTCACGCCACAAAGTAAAGATGAGTATCAGCGGATCGGCGCGAAATCCCACCATCGGAGTGACACAACGAGATAGGACAACTCAAGATCTCCGTGAGTGTTCTCTACCTACCGAGCCAATACAGCGCCTCCTTCAGGAGCTAGCTGGCACTATCTCCGATCTCGACCTCTCTCCGTACGACATCGAACAGCGGCAAGGGGAACTAAAGTTTCTGATCATCAACTCAACACAAGACAACACACAAGGTATACTCCGTTTTGTTCTGCGCAGCCGCAAGCTAATACCGCAAATTACATCAGCCGTGCCAAGACTAAGAGAATCATTTCCGTGGGTCATTGCTATCAGTTGCAACATTCAGCCACTTCCTGCGGCGATTATAGAGGGCCCAGAGGAGATAGTTCTTACAGAGAGCGCTCTAATTCGCGAACAATTCGGAAGAGTGCCGCTGTACTTCGCTCCCCAGTCCTTTATGCAAGTCACTCCAGAGATCGCCCACCAGCTCTATACGCGGGCGGGAGCAATCGTGCAGGCAGCTTCTCCGAAGGTAACACTGGATCTATACTGCGGCGTGGGCGGATTTTCGCTCAACGCTGCGCCCTACTCTGGTGAGGTTTATGGTATAGAGCTCTCCGAGCAGGCGATCGTCTGTGCTAACCGCAGCGCCGCTGAGCTGGGATACCGAAACACAAAGTTTACGGCTGCAGATGTTGATCAATTCATACAGGCTAACACCATACCCGCCCCAGACTTGCTGATAATAAATCCGCCGCGTCGAGGACTCTCGGAGGCCGTGCGCGACTACATTAGGAACACTAAACCAAAACTGTTGATCTACTCTAGCTGTAATGTTGACAGCTTTTCTAGAGACGTAGCTCTGCTCTCTCCGGATTATAAACTTACAGAGCTTACTCCGTTCGATATGTTCCCTATGACTATGCACTGGGAGGTTTTAGGAGTTCTGGAGAAATGTGCAGGGTGAATGAAGCCTGGAATGAGCCAGATACCAATAGTGATCTGCAAAAGTCCGTGCCAGTAAAACTGGCACGGCTTTTGCCCTAAATCACTATAGGTTATTGTTTTGATTCGCGTCCGCGAATCGATAGCGTTTCCCAAAAGCCGCTATATCGC
>CAZZLV010000164.1:4426-5921 GCA_964655155.1 uncultured Bdellovibrionales bacterium | reverse complement strand
TTTTAGCCACCTGCACCATTTTCGTTCTCCTTAACTGCCGAATTTAGGTTAAAATTACTTTGTATTTTGAATTTTCGGTGACTTCGGCTGAGCTCACGCCGAAGTCACCTAAAATTCAAAACACGCAGTGATTTTAGCCAGATGCGCCTTTTTCGGGCCCGCAACTGCCGAATTTGGGTTCAAAACACTTTCTGCCTTTAGCCATTTGCACCATTTTCATCAGCCTTAGCTGCCAAATTTAGGAAAAATTTCGTGCTATCAATAGGTTGCAAATTACTCTCTTGCAAAGTCCTTTTTTACAGCATAAAAGGCTCTGATGTTTCCCAGATCGCTAACAGTTCAGACCAATAAGAGCTTCTTCCTATTTGGCCCACGCGGCGTTGGTAAGACCGAGTGGCTGCGGCGGACATTTCCAGGTGATCTCTATTTTGACCTGCTTGAGGCGCGAACCTATTCACAACTCCTGGCCGACCCATCTCGCCTTGGCGAGCGGATTCCGCAGGGCTACTCAGGCTGGGTCATCCTCGATGAGGTGCAAAGGATCCCTGAGCTGCTTAACGAAGTACATAGGCTAATCGAGGCTCGGAAGCTTCGTTTCATCATGACTGGTTCGAGCGCCCGGGCGCTCCGTCGAAAGGGGGTTAACCTTTTAGCGGGGCGTGCGCATACGCGGTTTATGCACCCTCTAACTATTGAAGAGCTCGGGGAGAGCTTCTCACTAAAACACTCTCTCCGTTTTGGGTCGCTGCCCTCTGTGTACACAGAATCCGACCCAGATGCATATCTGGCAAGCTATGTGACAACTTACCTTAGAGAAGAGGTGCAGCAGGAGGGTCTTACCAGAAACCTCGCTGCCTTCAGCCGATTTCTGGAAGTCGCTTCGTTCTCTCAATCCGAGGTGCTCACTATGGCAGAGGTCGCTCGCGAGAGCAGTATCTCGGTGAAAGTTGTTCAGGATTACTTTTCGATCCTTGAGGATCTCCTGCTTGCTGTTCGACTTCCCGTCTTTAGCAAAAAAGCTAAGCGCCGACTAATTACTCATCCTAAGTTTCTCTTCTTTGACAGCGGCGTCTTTAACTCAATTCGGCCCAAAGGGCCGCTCGATCACCCAGAGCTCGCTCCCGGCGCAAGCGTTGAAACCCTCTTTTATCAACAGGTGAGCGCGCTCAACGATTACCACAACCTTGAGTACTCGATCTTCTACTGGCGTACTCAGGGTAAGGAAGAGGTCGACTTTGTGTTGTACGGTCCGCGAGGTATTCACGCCTTTGAACTCAAACATAGTGACCGTGTGAGAAGCGAAGACACCTCAGGCCTAAAGCTGTTTTTGCATGACTATCCGAGCGCCAAGTGCTATCTTCTATACCTCGGCAACGAAGAATACCATGACGACGGCGTCTCAGTAATGCATCTGGAGACGGCATTAAGGAGGTTCGTGAGAATTGCGAGTTAATTGCTAGAAGCCATCTTAAAAGCCCCCTACATTTGGTGCCCT
>CAZZLV010000164.1:0-4326 GCA_964655155.1 uncultured Bdellovibrionales bacterium | reverse complement strand
GCTCCCTGTCTCTGGCTCCCTGTCTCTGGCTCCCTGTCTCTGGCGCACCCCAACAGCTCCCCTCTGTGCATTTTCAAACCGCTCTAGTGTATGCATTTTCACGGCGCTGTTGACATATCTTGGGACACATAAACTTATGGGCTTCTAGCTGGTATAGTTCTGCGTGCTAGATGGAAAAATCAGAAAGTCATGACAGACCGAGGTATTTCGACAGGGAGTCTGTCTTAGCGAACACTTACTACTACTTTTTTTCTAAACTCTTTGATAAATAAATCGGCTTTTCTGGTTACTGACCATTGCTCCAATAACATCTCTCGTCGGCCCTTAAGGATAAAGTTACACTGCCCCCGTCCAACTCGCAAAGAGAGTGTATCCACGCGGCCTGCACCTCGGTCAGCCGCATCTGCAATTCTAAGCAGCGCTGCAAGCAAGCGAACGGTGCGTTGATCAGCTGGTGACAGTTCGCAGTAAATCTCATGATTGCTCTTCGGGCAGGCTCCCCGATGATACCGAGCTACGCAGGCAATTATGTCTTGGCTGCGTTGATCTATACCAACAAATGGAGTGGCTCGAATCAGATACATCGAGTGCTTATGGTGATCCTCTGTATTCACGAAGTGTCCGATATCGTGTAGCAAAGCCGCTATCTCTAGAAGCAGCCTACTCTCTGCATCTAGTCGATGTAATGAACGTAAACGATCAAAAAGATATCCGGCATGTTTCCTGACGGCTTCAGCGTGACGCATATCACTCTGGTACATACGCGCCAACTCATCAGCAAAAGCTAACCTATGTTTACGCTCTACTTGACGATCCAGCGGTCTTAAGCGCGTAAGCATATCGAGTACTAGCCCCTCTTTAAGGCCCACTCCTGGAAGCCGTACTTCGCGTACTTTCGCTGAACGCATAATCTCTGCTAAAACCTCAGCTGCCGGCGCAATTACATCAGCCCTGTCGGGCCGTAGCCCGAGCCGATCAATCCGCTCTGCTACCGATAGCATCCTGAGCTTAGCGATAATTCGCCGTAGCTCACTTAAAGTTAGGATACCTCTTTGGCGTTGCCCCAAAAGAGTTTTTCGCAGATCTCCGAGTGCCTCAAAATTACCTCCTGTGCCGACGCACACCGACACGCGCTGCCTGCCGATATGGCGCTGTAGTTGATGCTGTAGGCCGTGAACGTAATCACGTACTAGATGGGCAAAGTTTGCCGACGAGTGGTGCTCTGCATCAAGAAGATGCAGCAATCGGACTGCACCTATCGGGTGTGTCTCTGACATTACAACATCGCCATCGCGCACCAAGGAAACCTCAGTGCTCCCTCCTCCCATATCGATAGTAACGGCGAGCCCTCGTGATAGATCAATAACCTGCGATACAGCTATCTGAATCAGGCGCGCCTCCTCAATTCCTGATATAATCTCAACTGCTATACCTGAGCGCTCTCTTGCTCTCGAAACAAACGACGCCTTATTTTTAGCCTCTCGCAAGGCGCTTGTGCCAACCGCACGGATACAAACTACGCGATGCTGCTTGCAAACATCCTTAAAATCCTTGAGCACACGCACCGAGCGAGTAATTAGCTGCTGTGAAATCTTGCCTGATTTAAATACATCTCGGCCCAAGCGGATCGGCTCACGTCTGCGCACAATTGGCCTTAGCTTACCTGACGGCATAATCTCGGCGATAAGAAGCCGCATGGCGTTTGAGCCTATATCAATAGCTGCATATCGGTGCATAACGGGCCTTATTTTGAACTACCGCACCTGAGAGATGTTGTACAGGAGGAATCTTTCTTTTCTTGTTAATAGTTGCAGAAGCTCGTCAGATCATCAATCAGCTACCTTTTGGCCCATCAGTGCTTCGTGAGTGCCTTGATTGTTCTTCCCCGGCGCAAACGCACGACGCACATAAAATCCATCGTTCTGCATCTCCCAAGCTAATCTGTGATCATCAAGCATAAGCGATAATACACTCCAGATTTTCTCTCGCAGTGCTCGGTCCTCAATCGGGATAGCCACTTCGACCCTACGATGCATGTTGCGGCCCATCCAATCAGCACTTGAGATATAAAACGCTCCATCCAATGGATCAGGCTGTCCGTTTCTAAAATAAAAGGCGCGAGAATGTTCCAGTAATCTTCCTATTACAGATAAGACTCTTATATTCTCACTTAAACCATCCACCCCTGGTCTCAAACAGCACGCTCCGCGGACCAATAGATCAACAGCTACTCCTGCTCTGGATGCCTCATAAAGCTTGGCGATCAGATGTCGGTCTTCTAGAGCGTTCATCTTCAAAACGATGTGCGCCGGTAGGCCTTTCTGATGTTGTTTAATCTCGCGTTCTATGCACTCGATAAAGCTTCTCTCCATCGTTAGTGGCGCTATAAGTAGTTTCTGGTAATCATCCTTTAGCGACCGACCACTGAGGTAGTTAAAGAAGTCCATGAACTCCCTGGTAAACTCGGGTCGGGCAGTAAAAAGTCCGAAATCAGTGTAAAGGTTTGAAGTGCGTGTGTGATAATTGCCAGTACCGCAGTGAGCATATGACCTTAATCCGTCCGGCTCATCGCGCACCACTAGGATAGCCTTGGCGTGTGTTTTCAAACCAGGAATCCCGTACACCACGTGAACTCCAGCCTTTTCTAGTTCCTGCGCCCAATAGATATTGTGTTTCTCATCAAAGCGCGCCTTCAGCTCAACCAGGCAAACCACCTCCTTACCCTCCTCTGCCGCGCGGATTAGGTACGGCATAAGTGGAGTTACCTGCCCCACACGGTAGATAGTCATCTTGATTGCTACTACTTTAGGATCATGCGCGGCGTCGCGAATAAACCGCTCTACGGTCGCAGTAAAACTCTCGTATGGATGGTGCACAAGGATATCGTGTCCGCGAATCGCCTGAAATATATTCGCATCCTCGGCGATTGCTGATGGGACAGACGGCTGCCAGTGCGTAAACTTAAGGCGTGGTATATCAAGATCAACGATCGGACTTAAACCTGAATAATCCAAGAGACCCCTCGATTCAAAAACATCCTCCGATTCAAGATCGAGCTCTTCAATGATAAACTGGAGGATCCAAGGATCAGGGTTGGAGCCGTGCTCAAGCCGCACTACACGTCCTGAGCGGCTTGCGCGCAGCCCTTCCTCGATCGCCTCCATCAGATCTTCTGCGTCTTCATCGTCAATATGTAAATCGATGTTTCGAGTAACCCTAAAAGGCATACATGCCAGTATCCGCATCCCTGGAAATAGAGTGGCTGCCTGCTGCTGAATAAGCTCACCAGTACTAAGAAATCTAGTCGTTGGATCTTCGTCTCGGCTTGGAACTTTAATCCACTGTGGGAGATGAGAGTCGACTTTGACTCGGGCAAATAGCGGGTCTTCGTACTCCGGGTGCATCAAAGAGAATCCGAGCGAGAGCGACAAATTAGAGATAAACGGAAACGGATGTCCTGAGTCAACAGAGAGTGGAGTCAGCAGTGGAAACACCTGAGTATCGTAAATGTGTCGTGCGTAATTGCGCTCATCATCGGTGAGAGCTCTCCATAAAGTGAGTTCAATCTTTTCACGCGAGAGTCCCGGCTGGATCTCCTCAATGAAGATGCGCTCCTGCTCTCGCAATAACGGATCAAGAGCATAGCGTATTGATGTCAACTGCTGTCCTGCACTTAAACCATCAGCGCTTAGAGTTCCAACTCCGGCAAGGATCTGCCGCTTAAGCCCTCCGACGCGCCTCATAAAGAACTCATCGAGATTCGAATCAAAGATGCCTAAAAACCGCACCCGTTCAAGAAGCGGCAAAAATGGATCGGCTGCCTGCGCTAGTACACGCATATTAAACTGCAGCCAGCTTAACTCTCGATTAACGTAGTGGTGCTCGTTAGAAGCTCCAGCAATTAGCTCTAAAGATCTCCCCTCAGGTTTCGAAACCCGCTTTGAACGTCTCCGTTTTTGAATTGGCATAACTACTTAGTGCCATTTAAACTTTATCCCCAGTAGTATATTCCGTTTTTCTTCCTAGATACAAAAAATTCCACCACGAAAGCCATTTGTTAGGACGATTTAATCGAAGGTTAGACGCACTTTCAAGGAGTTGGCGGGAAGTAATAAAGGATCGTCCCCATTATTCTCCTTAAGTATTAAGACGGCAATGGTAGATTCAACTTCAAAACGCAACACCTAGAATGCGTAGTGCATCTAGGTATTTATGGAAGATTCAAAAGGGCAAGTAACCGTTCAACCCCTAGCTAACTCCCTGCAAAGACAATCTGATCCGGATCCCAAATTATTGATAGGTAAGTTAAGCACCGAGTTACCCACA
>CAZZLV010000163.1:0-5936 GCA_964655155.1 uncultured Bdellovibrionales bacterium | reverse complement strand
GTAACTTCCGCACATTTTTGGCCTCTTAGAGATAGAGAGAACTGCGACGCCCTAATCAGGGGCGGCCGTTTTTTATTGTGGTCTCGGCAAAGTGCTAAAGTGTTACAAACCGGTGAGTAGGTACCACACTTTTTCTATCATCTTCGACCCAATACCGGGCCCTGTAAGCAGGTGATAAATCCTAGTGCTGTGTCTAAGGAGTGGTCATGTTAGGAGACTCCCCGATTTACAGCGTAGATTAACATCTTGAATATGCTGAATTTGATCAATGACCGGAAGCATGCTTCCCGAGCGTGCAAGGCAACTAGAGTCAGTTTGTTAAGCTAGGATCGGATTGTGTCGACCCTCCCCATGAGGAGGTTTTCAGAACGCATCCTAAGCGCCTCTCCTATAGCGTTTTTTAAAAGTCATGAGCGATATAGCGGCTTTTGGAAAACGCTACCGATTCGCGGATGCGAATCAAAACAACAACCTATGGTGATTTAAAGCAAAAGCCTTGCCAGTTTTACTGGCACGGACTTTTGCAAATCACTATAGGCGAGTGGCAATCCCTTTCGGGGCCCTCGCGCATCCTAATTGATGAGAGCAGGTTTTTACCCCATTTTTTAAAGGATGTAGCCATGGCAAAGGATATTGGCAAGAACGGAGGCAACCTAATCTGTTCATTTTGCGGAAAGAATCAAGAGGAAGTCCGCAAACTAGTAGCAGGTCCGTCGGTCTATATCTGCGATGAGTGTGTAGACCTATGCAACGATATTCTGACCGAAGAGTTGGAGGATACAAGCGCCCCCACGCCACGATCAGCAGTACCTACCCCGAAAGACATTAAGGAAGCGTTAGACGACTATATAATAGGCCAAGATCACGCCAAGAAGGTGCTATCAGTCGCAGTTCACAACCACTATAAGAGAATTCAAAACAATCGCGTTACCAAGAGCGCCGTTGAGTTGCAGAAGTCAAATATTCTGCTGATCGGCCCGACGGGCTCTGGTAAGACGCTACTCGCACAAACTCTTGCGCGGGTGCTTGATGTGCCATTTACCATCGCTGATGCCACAAGCTTAACTGAAGCCGGATATGTTGGAGAAGATGTAGAAAATATCATCGTAAACCTGTTGCAAGCAGCAGACTACGACGTTGAGAAAACTCAGCGCGGCATCGTCTACATCGATGAGATCGATAAAATAGCTCGAAAGAGTGACACGCCATCGGTAACACGCGATGTCTCTGGCGAAGGAGTGCAGCAGGCGTTGCTTAAAATAATCGAGGGAACAAAAGCTAACGTTCCACCAAAGGGAGGCCGTAAACATCCCCAGCAAGATTTTATTCAGGTAGATACCTCTAACATCCTCTTCATAGTAGGCGGAGCGTTCGACGGGATCGAGCGCATTATAGGACAGCGTGTTGGAAAGAAGAGTCTCGGTTTTGGTAGTGCAGTAGTATCAGCAAATGCGAAGAAAGATAATTTGCTATCAGTGCTTGAGACAGAAGATCTGCTTAAATTCGGTATGATTCCTGAGTTTATCGGACGCCTCCCGGTTGTGTCGTGCCTCGATCCTCTCGATAGGACAGCGCTGATAGAGATCCTCTCTAGACCGAAAAATGCTCTTATTAAACAATACCAGACCCTTCTAGCAATGGAGGGAGTTGAGCTAACCTTCACCAGGGATGCGCTTGAGGCCATAGCTAACAAGGCGCTTGAGAAGCGCACAGGAGCCCGCGGATTACGCTCAATTATCGAAAGCTGCATGCTCGATGTGATGTATGACGTACCGAGCAACGCTGGAATTAAAGAGATCGTCATTACACCTGAGGTGGTAAGCGGAACTCAGCCCCCGGTTAAGGTGTTCCATAAGGAAGCGATCGCAGGGTAGAGGATAGCGCTTAACTACGAGAAACTCGTATTATCGCAGTTAAATGAGAAGCAATACAGCGCTTAGAGCTGATCGTATGATATGCGATCAGCTCTTACCCGAGTAGTAATTACGCTCTTTATTATCTGCACAGCTTTAGTGCCTAAAAAGGCACTTGCGCACGATCCATTTAGTGCGCGATTTGCTGGTGACCACGATATTCTAACTGCACTAAGTGATAAGCCAGCTCGAGTAGGCGATAAATTTCCAGCGATACATTTTAAAGCAAAAAATATCTTCGGACTCGGTTCCGTGCACTTAGTGTTTAAAGCTCGCAAATTACCAGCAGCACAAGCTGGATTTGTTAACGGTGCGAATTCTACTAAGGATCACGTCGTTCCGACATTACTAAAAGGTTTTGTCTCGTTAAATCGAAATAGCGGTGCTAATGAGCGCGTGCCAGCTGCGCTATCAGTAATTGCTAAGAGCGCCCGCATCCAGTTCCTCACGGGCAACACTACAAATTATGAGAATTATGCGAAGGCGCGACGACTCTACACGTTGCAGTGGACGCTAACCAATCAGCAGTCGGTGCAGGTTAAAGTATCTACCAAGCAGAACGGTTCGTTGCTAGGGAGGCTTTGTGATACCTACGCTAAAACTAAGTCAGTCGCTAGCTTGGCCCTATCCGCACACCCTAGCAAGCTAATCACCCAGGCGCGCGTTGTCACATTAAGTACTGACGCCGATCAAGAGTGGTATGCGGCGTACGGCGCTGCTAGCAACGCAGAGATCGCAGCGATCGTTAATGCAGTGGAGGCGATATTCGAGCGGCAAATAGGGGTTCGATTCGCATTGGTAAAGCAAAACGTGTATGTCGGCGCATCGCCATATCTCTCAAGTGACCCGAGTAAGCTGCTAGCTGCCTTTGCCAACAATCCGGATAATCCGACTAATTTAGGGCTAGCTAGCGCCACATTCTATCAGGACGTTGACGTTAGATATCTCTTCACCGGCAAAGATCTAGACCGGAATGTGGTCGGATTAGCGTATATCGGAGCGGTCTGTTGGTCAGCAAACAATGCTTACGGGCTTATTCAGAATACCACAAAAGAGCTTAATATAACTATACTCGCGCATGAGCTTGGGCATACATTCGGGGCAACGCACGACGGCTCCGATCCCGAGGGGATTATGTACCCGAACCTCGGGATTCAGCGGCGCTTTTCATCTACTAGTGTTGGGCAGATTAACAGCACACTTTCAAAAAATGGCCAGTGTCTTTCAGAAGAGTTAGTTGGCGCTAATTTGGCTAATGCTAAGTTGACACTCAAGCGCCAGTTTAGCAGGGATCATAGTTCAGTTGTATTCAAGGGGCAGTTGATATCTAACTTGGCGTTAGCGCTTCCTGGTGAGTTGGTGAAATTGACCTTAAATGGACGAGTTGTACTTCTGACAACCAGGGTAGATGGAACTTTCGCGTATCGGATGAGATTGGTGAAAATAAAAAACCGAAAAATTACTGTTTTTGCTCAAACTCAGAATGGTGAAACAACTATTGCTAAGCCCTTAACGGTTCAGGTGCGGGCGTAGGAAAAGAGATGGAGTAATCACCACTAACTTAACTCAGACCAACTGGTTCAAACGATTTTATTAATCCGGCAATTAAACTAAAAACAGCAGTTGCGGCCCTCAAAATAGCGCATATGGTGATTTGCCAAAGTCCCTGTCAGTAAAACCGGCAAGGCTTTTGGTGCGCATTACTATCGGTTATTGATTTGAAGCTAAAAAGAGCAGTTAAGGTGGGCTAAAATGGTGCAGGTGATCAAAAGAACGATGGATGTTGAACTTTTCGGAGGCTTGAACCCCGGCACCGTCAGGGTGAGTACTGAAAAATTCAAAAGCCGAAGTTATTTTAACCAGATGTGTCATTTTCATACCCGCAACTGCCGAATTTAGGTTCAAAAGTTCGTAGCGAGATAGCTACTTTTGGAAAATGCTATCGATTCGCGGACGCGAATCAAAACAACAACCTATCGTGGTTTACGGCAAAAGCCTTGCCAGTTTTACTGGCACGGACTTTTGCAGATCACTATAGTCGTGCTGCATAAATGTTCGTGCCACCCCGTTATCTTCAGGAATCGGGAACCTGCCACGGCGAACGAGATCGAGATCGCGCGGTGCCCGCGCTTGGTGCCTGTGGGCGTAAGCAGTAAGGAGTTCTCGAGCCGCGCCGCCCTTAAGGCCGTATGGCTCTGGGAGCGAAGATTGAGGGTGATGTACAGCAGTGCCCAGCGAAAGGGCGAGGTGGTTCTCAGAAAGCGGCGCCTCCGAGCCGAGCGTGTTTTTAATGAAATTTTAGGCGCACTGTATTTTTTGACGATTACTGCCGCTCTTGATCAGTTCAGTTGCGATCGTGCGTACATTCTCTACCCTAGCGTGGGCTACTACCTTTCCCCTAAGCGATCTGTGTCTGATAGAGAGAGTAGAGAGTGCACGCATACTGTGCAACAAGCTCGCAACAGCTCCTAGTCCCTAAAATTAATAAACTGCAGGTCAAGCTCAGATATTTTGGCACGCATCTGTGCGATAGCTGTTTGCAGGTCGTCTCTACTTTTTCCGGTTACGCGAACTTGATCGCCTTGAATCTGTGAGGTCACTTTAAGCTTAGTGTCCTTAATAAACTTGCTTATCCGCTTGCGCTCCTCATCGCTCAGTCCCTGCTTAACGATTATCTTTTGCCGCAGTGTGTCACCGCCGGCAGGCTGAGTCTCTTCAAAAGTAACGGATTTAAGACTAACTCCACGTTTTGAAAGCTTCTGCTTGACGATCTCCTCTAGCGCCGATATCCGTAATCTATCGGGCGCATGCAGATTTATAATCCCCTCCTTTTCATTAAGCTCAACTGTTGCATTAGCATCTTTAAAGTCATATCTGGTCTGAATTTCACGCTGAGCTTGATCCACAGCATTCTTAACTTCTTGGAGGTTTACCTTAGATACTATGTCAAATGATGGCATTTAGTGCTCCTATGCTGTTGATCCTCAGATAGCTCCCCACACCATATCCGATCGACACCAGCAAGGCATGAAAAAAATGTTACAGGTCTTTTATGATCCATGTGTTGACAATTGTTTGGCCATCTGGCTATTATCCGCGACCGCTTCGGTTCTAGGCTTAAAAAAAGCAAAGTACGAAGTAAACTTCGACAAAAGTTCAACTCATCGAAAAAAGTTGGGATAACATCTTGACTCAAGGCGCTGAATATCTGAAACTCGAAGGCCTGCCCCGATTCGCAGTTTTGTGAAAAAGAGCAGTAAGACAACTAGGTTATGGGTAGAAGCTGTTTAAGTCCTCAAGTCTTACAGCGGCTTGAGGCAGAGAACACAGTTTAGAAATAAACTAGACTCTAAGCTTGATGTAGTCTATGAGCCATCTTCGGGTGGGTACGGATTAACATAAGCTAGTAAGTGCTGGGCTTATAAATTTCGTAAGCAGGTCGTCTGGGCGTTAAGTCTAGCGACGCTGTGATTACGTAGCAGAATTTTCTTTGAAATAGAGAGTTTGATTCTGGCTCAGAATGAACGCTGGCGGCGTGCCTAAGACATGCAAGTCGTACGAGAAAGTAGCAATATGAGTAGAGTGGCGCACGGGTGAGTAATAATTGGATAATGCGCCTCCTCGCTGGGGATAACCAGGCGAAAGCTTGGCTAATACCGAATAGTCCGGCCAAAACTTCGGTTTTGATCGGTAAAGCCGCAAGGCGCGGGGAGAGTAGTCCAATTCCCATTAGCTAGTTGGTAGGGTAACGGCCTACCAAGGCTACGATGGGTAGCTGGTCTGAGAGGACGATCAGCCACACTGGAACTGGAACACGGTCCAGACTCCTACGGGAGGCAGCAGTTAGGAATCTTGCGCAATGGGGGAAACCCTGACGCAGCAACGCCGCGTGAAGGATGAAGGCTTTCGGGTTGTAAACTTCTTTTAGCAGGAAAGAACACAATGACGGTACCTGCAGAAAAAGCACCGGCTAACTCTGTGCCAGCAGCCGCGGTAATACAGAGGGTGCAAGCGTTATTCGGA
>CAZZLV010000162.1:0-5937 GCA_964655155.1 uncultured Bdellovibrionales bacterium | reverse complement strand
GGCTTTCCCATGTGTATCGCCTGAGCATACACATGGATTAATCGTAAAATGCCGGGGAGAAGTTGCGTGGCTATGAGGTTTCTAGGTATTCCGTGCTTGACAATCTTCCAAGGCATCCGTAAGCGCCCGTATCTAAGCCCCCCTCAAAAAGCCGAGCTATGAACCACAGAGGAGTTGCGGGTGATACTAGGCTTTGGCTTGGGACGCTTGGCGCGCCTTTCATCAGTGGTGAATTCTCGGGGATTGTGACTAATCCCAGCAACTGATGGAACGAAGAACATTGCAGTATCAATCACGTCTGCTAGCATTTGCGAGTCGTGTCCGGCAAAGCTTGCGAGGCGGGTATAAGGCAATTGCAGGCTGTCAGCAGCACGTTCTACGGCTTGCATACATCGCTCGGCCATCGCCGCAGGAGCCGTTCTCTCGATGAAATTGGCCTCTATGGGGAGGTCGTATTCGTGGGCTACATCGTTTGCCAAGTTAAGCAACGCTTGCTCGATAGCTGAAAACAGCTGCGGATCCCCGTGTCGAAATTCCATCGCAAGCTCGGCTCTACCGGGGATGATATTGAACATTCCAGGAGACACGGAGAGCATTCCAAAGTTCTCTACGCCTGGTAAGTAGTGCTCAATCACAAGACTTCGAGCACGCTCAGAGAAGACAGCTGCTTCTTGAAACGCATCTCTGCGTTTATCCATCGGTGTCGTGCCGGCGTGTCCAGCTTGTCCGATGAAACACAGTCGATATGATGCCAAGCCAACAATATCAGTGACGACACCGATCTTTAGACCAGCCTCTTCAAGGCGCGTGCCTTGTTCTATATGAACTTCGACGTACCCTCGGATCGTCGAAAGATTGCGCTTCGCAGAGAGGATAGATGCATCGTCAATACCGATCCTAGACATGCCTTCAAGCAGAGCAGCGCGTCCACCCTGGGGGCTGTGTAAAGCTTGCGCGGAGAGCTTACCCGCTAACGCAGAGCTTCCCAAAAATGAGAGTAGGCTACCTTCTTCATCCGTAAAGTTGATTACTTCGAGGTGAAACGGAAGCGTAGCCTCTAATTCACGCAGCGTCAGCAGAACTTCATATGCAGAGAGCACTCCCAATGCACCGTCGAAGCGGCCTCCATTCTTGACGCTGTCGAGGTGTGAGCCAATCAAGAGCGTCTTTGCAGAAGGATCGCAGCAGCGCCACACAGCCGATTGATTACCAGCGCCATCTACGAGGTACTCAAATCCATCTGATTCGATCCGCGTCTGTTCGTGTCTGTAGGGAGGCTAGAGGGTCTCGTGATCAAAAAACTACGAGGAGATCATTGGTTTCTGGATTCCCAGCGAAGGGGGGCAGAGATCTCGATCCTGAAGTGGGGGCACCTGTACGCCTGCCCGTGGAAATTTGAGCCTTTGAAACTCTCAAGACTGATGCTAGCCTCTTCGCATGGGCCATACAAAGGTATTTTTGGTTAAGCTCCTGGCGCTACTCTTCGCCTGGTGCGGATCGAGCATCGCCGAACCAGTACCGAAGAAATTCGTCGTGGGACTCATCTTGCCCCTAAGTGGAGAGTTGGCTGATTACGGAGCGGCACTGCGCCACGGGTTCGAGCTAGCACAGCAGGATGCTCCTGAGCGTTTTAAGCATATTGAGCTCCGATACCAGGATTCTCAGTACGATCAAAAAACAGCCCTTAACGCGTACAGATTTTTAGAGCGACAGGGGGACGTAAACCTCTATCACACCTGGGGAGTATCGCCAAACGAAACGATTCTCCCTTTGGCCAATAAAGCGGGACATCCGGTTCTTGCGGAAACTAGTATGCGTAGCGCAGCTGTAGGAAGACCGTTTGTTGTGAGGGCAGCGCGCACTGGCTACGATGCAGCCGAGAAGTTGGTTGAGACTTTTGTTACTAAGGGTTGGAAAAGGGTTGGTCTCGTTGTAGTTCAGATCCCCTACTACAACGATATAGTACAAGCCTTGCAGGAGTTCGGAGCGAAGAGAGGGGTCTCTATCGATGTATTTGCTGAAGTTGCGACCAGCGAAAATGACTTTCGAACGATAGTCGCAAGCGCTAAGGCAAAGAGCTTCGATGCGTTCGGCCCACTGCTACTTCTTAATCAACTGCTCACATTTTGTGAGCAGGCGAACGCCGTCCAATTCACTCAGCCCATGTTCGGCGCACATATTCACAACAGTGTAGAAGGAATGACGAAGTGCCTGCCTCTGAGTGAGGGCGCGCTATTCCCTGGGCAGATCGTTGATGCCGCATTTCGAGATAGATATTTCAAAACATACGGATCCGATGTGCGTCTGGATTCAGCGGCGCATTCGTACGAGACAGCGACGATAATTGCCGAATTGTTTGGAACCGAGGAAAGTCACGGGTATTCCGCGCAGGAGATACTGCGGCGATTGAGGTCAGTTGAGAGGGCGCAAAGTACCGTGGGGTCGTATCGCTATCAAGAGAGTGATAAGGGCGGTCAGGTTATAGCGTTTAACGAGATAGTGCTCGAGTTTAGAGGCGGGAAGGTAGTCCCCTTCAAACCCTAGTAATATTTTGTTTTAAGATAAAGCACCCGTGTAAAGCGGCGGTGAATCGTAGAGTCTGAAGAGCAGATGGGCGTAAGAACTTGCCCTTAAGAGGTTCTACTATGATGAAGAGTAGCCCCTCTACAGGGTAAAAAATCATATACTACAGATCGGCTCCAGTTCGGGGCAGGGTAGTACTGATGTCTGGGTCAAAGGAAACATGCAAATTCCGATGAAGCCGACGCTGCACTGCATCGAGTTGATGCAAAGTGCGCTTTCACGCTCTTCAATCTTACTACCAGTTGATCCACTCTCGCAACGATCTGCGAAACGGTTTTGCCGTATTTGTCCGCAAAGACTAGGCTTGATATAGCGCCTTTCAAAAGTCCTTCGCGGTATAGCGGCTTTTGGAAAACGCTATCGATTCGCGGATGCGAATCAAAACAACAACCTATAGTGAGTTACGGCAAAAGCCTTGCCAGTTTTACTGGCACGGACTTTTGCAAATCACTAAAGCAGTCTGTTGTGCAGGTGCTCTATTCCAGTCGGGAAAGATTTTTAGTTCGGGGCGCCACTGCCTCCGCAGGCCCAAAAATATGAATGGCTCGATATGTGATATCACCCGGCGCTCTGGTACTCATGTTCTTTGAATATTCTGAGTAATCTGATGGAGCAGCTTCTTCGGGATAGTCGTGGACGACTACGCCGGGCATAGCTGCTAGTTCATCTCGAAGTGTTCGCAGCTTGGCCTGACCAGCTTTTCTTACAAAATGGCCAATATTGGTAAGAGGTCTGTGCTCATTGCCCGATCCATCCTTAACGGCGTAACCGAAATATGAATCTGGCATAGCTCTGCCTGCCGAAAGTCCTAGTACGAATGCAGCATTAGACATCACGCCCTTGTGCACGAGCGTTTGATCCACGATTAATACGCTTAGCATCTGATCTGTTGATGAATGTTCCATGGAATACCCTCCAGAAATAAATGACTCCGGAAGGTTAGGCAGGAGTGCTGGAGAATGTCAAAATAAGAATAAATATGTTAAAATAATAACATGGCTATACCGTCAAAGAAGATAACAAAAAAGAGTGTGCCTCACGTTGTGAGTAGATTGCTTGATGAAAACCCGTTTATCATTGAGCTTCTGAAAACCGGACTGATTAACATCTCCAGCTTAGCTGCTAAAATTCATTCCGATGTGGAGGTTGAGGTGGAAAACAAAGTGGGCGCGGCGGCTGTTTCAATGGCTATTCGTCGTTATAGTCGAACAGCTCCTACAGTGCCACCCCTTCCGCGGTGGCCGAAGCATATTGACATCTCAACACGCAACAATCTGACTGAGATCGCAGTACGAAAGAGTGAACGTACCGCAGAGCTGATTTCGCAGCTGAGCGCAGAGCTTATAAGTGATGGCAGAGAGGTTTCGGTGATGATGGGCTCATATGAGATCGTTATATATAGTAACGCCCAGGATGTAGCCCTCGTTGAGCGGCGATTGAGAAGCATCGAAAAGACGTCGGTAATTCATCCTATAGGGTGCGTCACAGTAGACTGGCCTCCGAGCACAAAGGATATTCCGGGCATCTATTTTCTGATCACTCGAGTGCTTGCATTGGGGCGAGTTTCGATTCAGAGCTTCCACACTATCGGGTCTGAAATGTCTATTTTTGTTACAGAGCCGAATCTCTTGAGTGCACATCGACTGATTTCGGAATTGCTGCGGTATCGGGAGGAGAGAGGTGGTCGAAGGGGCAGTAAGCGCTATAGTGAGTGATACAAGCGTTAACGCCGCTAACGCTTCTGTGATTCGCTGCGAGACCCTGGCCGTGGAACCAATCGTAGCGCGCCTAGCGGCTGAGCAAGCACGCTCGTTCCGTTTGCGTTCGCTCCATTTCGAACACATTCGTTCTGATTCCTACACCGTCTCTTAGCACATAGCGCCGTGGTACTATACCGTGGTGTTCGGAGTAGTCGACCATCATTCGTGGAGTTGTATATGAGTGCTGAAGCTGTTGTTCCTGAGTCGTACTACACGCCAATTTCCTACCTAAGTTCCTCTGCGCGGAGCATGCGCATCGTGAAGAATGGCGCCGATGTTTCTAGGCCTGCGATGTCCTTAACGAAGGAGCTGCTGAGCATGCGTGATGGCGTGCGCGTCTGTAGCCGTCTTCACGCTCTTGTGTATGAATTTCTGAGCGCTCACGGCGTTGCCTCGACCGATGTCGTCAAGCGTCGGGAACTCGCAGAGCGTTACCCGATCGCTCACGTCTCTATTGATCAGGTGCCCGCGATTAAACGGCTCTCAACACCTGCCGCATATGCAGAGTTACGGCACGGCGGGAGACTTCTCTCTCCGTATCCACCGCTTGGTGCCGATGAGTTGCAGATGGTCTGCGATGAAATCCGAGCGGCGCTGGTGTGGAAAGCTACTGAGGATCGAGATTAGAAGAGTCCCATTTGGTTGCTAGGTGCTCGAGCTTTGAGATTAGCTCTGTAATAAACCTTTCCTTCATCTTGAGTAGCGCTTGATTGAGAGCATGGGCTGATTTCTTGAAGCTTGCCGATCCTAATGCAGTGAACAGATCACAATTCTGTTGTTCACTAAAAGGGTCTCGATATAGCTGCTGATCTGATGTGAACAGGACTCTCCGAAAAAAATCTGAGTAAGTCTGAAGGAATCCCACGGTAGAAGCTTCACTAAGTAAGATCAGATGATAGGCACGGAGGTGTTCATGAGAAAGCATGGACAGGTCTTCAGGTAGCTGCTGCTGCAGTTGTTCGGCCGCTGCTAAGTATATAGGTGATCCTGCCGGTGTTGTCTTGTCAACGCCACATTCATGCAAGGTCTGAGTTATAGTATCCTTGTTCTTGGAGAAACATTCTAATGCGCGGGTAATAGAGGCGCCTTCGCAGTTGCTACGTGGCAAAGCCACGAGATTAGGGCGAAGCATCATCGCAATCCTTACTGCATCCTCAGGTTGTAATAGTCGCTCGGCCTCCTCCATGATTTCGGTCGTCAATGTGCCAAGCCAGCCTGGGAAGTCAGCAATTATCATCTGATCCGCTAGTACAGCATCGGCGAAGGAGTTGTAGGACCTAACTACGGTAGGTAGCTGGCCGCACGCAAGTAGGTCAGCAAATAGCTCACTTGGGATAGCATCGGGAATATGGACGACCTTTACTGTAGGGGCATATGTTCCTCTGACGTTCTTCCAGGAGCGATCGTGTTGTTTGAATTCATGGGAAAAGTGTTGGCTGCGTGTAGCTTGTTTTTCGGTTGCCTGAGATTCGATAACAAATAAGGTGTAGTTCCCTCTGCTCCTCTCGGTATGATACGCGAGGGCGTCAGCATAGTGAAGGCTGATAGAAAACTAGGTTTTGTACAAACCGTTAATATTCTTAGACAGTACCTT
>CAZZLV010000161.1:0-5998 GCA_964655155.1 uncultured Bdellovibrionales bacterium | reverse complement strand
CCTCTGTGGTTCATAGCTCGGCTTTTTGAGGGGGGCTTAGATACGGGCGCTTACTCCCGAGAGTGGTAGACGATCTGGTAGAAGGGAGAGGCTTCGGGGGAGAGGCTTCGGGGGAGCGTCTCCTGTAGTGTTGGAGCTGCGCCTTTGCCTTTTCCCACGTATAGCGCCTTCAGCATGCAGGCTGGTTCGGGAAGGTGCGGCTCGTGGGTGCGTTAGAATTGGGTAGGGGCGCCGATAGGTATTCAGGTAAGGCTTCAGGGAGTGCTATGCGCCTGCGGTTAAGAGAGCAGTATGTGCTTGTTGGGACTCCGAATTTGACCAACAGCTCGGCACCGGACACGCCGTAAAGTGTGCCCTCCCAGCGCCTGAAGGATTACGTTCTTTCGCCTTATACCCAGACTATAATCGTCAAAGGTCGCCTTACCAACAGACCCTAACAGACCGTGACAGACCCTACCTCTCTAGTTTAGATGGCTTTCTAAACCTCGACTGAAAACGAGTAAGAAGCTCGTCACGAGTGCAAGGATCAGTGGCGCAACCCTGAGGGTATAGTCGGCGTCGCTCCATACCGTGAGCGCAAGCACTACGCAGATACCTAAAACTCTCCCCATGTTGAGGCATAGCTCTCTATCGACGATGTAGCGATAGTGATTAGTCGCGTTATCCTGATCGGCGTTAATTGCGTCGAGAATTATCGGATTTGCCGCAACCCAAAGGAGCTGAACCGCGAGAGTCTGAAGAAAAAGATAAGACAGGGCCCCGAGTTTTGAGTAAAGGCACGACAGCATAAGGGCGCCCAGAACCATTGCGAAAACGCCGACGGTGAGGACACGGCGTCGATTCGCTACCCCCATGCGAGCCGCTATGACGTACAAAATGACGCTGGTGAAAATCATTGCGAGCGATTGGGTTACTCCCACCGCACCCTCTTGTCCGACAAGACGTAATACGATCAGGGTAGGGATAAACATAGCGGAGCCTTCGGCGACCCCCTTTATTGCGGTGAATACGCGGGCCTTGTTCCAAAGTGCAGTAGCACGGGTGATAAAGATTCCCGTGGGGGTGTAATCATCGAATCGAGCGCGAAGGATGTACCAAGATCCTATTACTTGGATCAAAAGTGTTATTGCAGCGAGAAATCGGTAGCGCTCAAGTACGTTCCACGCACGAGAGCTCGCCCCGAGTTCTAGAAACCAGCCGAAGAGCAACGGACTTACTACCGCAAGGAGGGTGCCAAGAGCGCTCTCGAACCCGCAAAAGTAATCTCGCATGGGGCCCCTGGTCATCTGCAGGCTCAGCACATTACGATTCGCCCAGTAGAACCCCGCCGCCGCCCCTGAAAGGAGTCCCAGCGCAAGCACCTCCGATAACTGTATCGTGTCCAATTGGAAAAGGACGAGGCACGACGCTGATTGAATCACCAATCCCAGCGCGTACATCCACGATAGCTTTACCCGACCAAGGACAAACCCGTTGAGCACAAAGGCGACCGAGACCCCCGTCATCCACGCGCCGTTGTACAACGCGATCCAAACTAGATCCTCATTTTGGCGCCAAATGAAGGCGTTGGTGAAGAGACCTAGGAGAGGGGACGCCATGCCGAAGGCGATGAACGAGAGGAGTAGGGAACGGGCGCCTTCGCTCAATCCCCTGAAACGCTCTCGCTCCCTTACAAGTGTGCTATGAATCATCTTGGGCGAACGTACGCTTGTCACCTTCGATAGTCAAACCGCAAAGCTATAGAACCGCGCCTCGTTGAACCCAAGGTGAAAAAGCCAACGCAGTTCGTATAAGTAAAGTAATATAGTCAGATGGTCGCGCTTGGTTGAATAGCCACCATCGACCAGGCACACTCTCCGGACAGTAGTTAACCCCCTCTCGATCATGGATAGTATGAAAAAGGGGACGCTCGCCTTTTCATCATGTTTAGAGGCTGGCCCCCGCCTACGAGCGAAGAAAGTTCTTTCGGGCCCTTGCTCCCCTGGTTGGATAAAATGGTAGCGTCTCCTTTTTCTCCTGCCGCCTTGAGGATAAGAGCTTTACTTTGGTTGAAATATATATTACATATTTCAAGTATGATTTCAAGAGCTCTTAACCTATCCAAATCATTGGGGGAACACACATCAGCTTTCCTCTTTGGGGCTCGCGGGGTCGGCAAAACGCGGCTGTGCGGTGAATATTTGAGGCAACTCGAGACCACTGGAAAGAGAGTGCTTCGCTACGATCTTTTACAGAACGATACGTACCAACGCTTTCTGAAACGGCCTGGGTTATTCAGAGGTGAGGTGGAGACTTATCTCCAGCGCGACGGAGCAGGGATTGTATTTGTCGATGAAGTTCAAAAAGTTCCCGCCATCCTTGATGAGGTACACTCACTCTACGAACGATTCCCCAGACGGGTTCGCTTCCTCCTCTCGGGCTCAAGTGCACGGAAGCTGCGTCGTGTCGGATCCAATCTTCTTGCGGGCCGAGCGATTACCCTGCGATTACACCCGCTCCTTCAATCAGAGTTCCCACAGAGCACCTCGGAAAATGCACAAATAGGAAGCCTTCCGGGAATAGTCATCGATAATCAAAGACCTCATGACTCGCTACGATCCTATGTAGCAACGTACCTCAAAGAGGAGGTTCAACAAGAAGCGCTCGTGCGAAGGGTCGATGCGTTTGCCAAGTTTTTAGAGGTCGCTGGTCAGTACCATGGCGAGATAATCAATGCGTCAACTATTGCTGCGTATGCCGGGGTTAGCTCTCAGACCGTAGCGGAATACTTACGTATTCTCGAGGACACACTGATTGCTTGGCGCTTGCCCGGCTGGCATGCCTCTCGAACAAAACAGCTGCGCATATCTCCAAAACTTATTCTATTTGATAATGGTGTTGCCACCGCACTACGCGGCGAACTAGGAATAGAGAGCATCGAGAGTTCCTCACGCTACGGCAAGATGTTTGAAGCCCGCGTCATTCAAGAGTGCTTTAGAATCAGTGATTACGGGACTCGAGATCTCAAGTTCTCATACTGGAGAACGAACAATGATATCGAAGTGGACCTAGTCGTTTCTCGAGGGGCAGGACGCCCACTCGCGGCAATCGAAATAAAGTCCTCGACCGCACCCGAGGAGAAGCACCTTAACGCCTTGAAGCGTTTTGCGCAGGACTACCCATCTGTTCCCCAATTCTGCGTGTGCCAAACCCCGCGACGCTACAAAATCGGGGCAGTGGACGTGATTCCGTTCGATGAGCTTGGCGAGGTCTTGCTCAGCCTTTGAGCTGGGATGTCATGACACAGACCACACCGTGCCCCTATAATCCTAAATTCGGCAGTTTAGGAGGATGAAAATGGTACAGATGGCTTAGTGCCACGCGAGGGAGCCTTTTCTCTGACTTGACTTGCCTCATGACAGTCCGGCTACAGCTCAGAAATCTCCCTGCCACTCGCCTCGCGATATCAGCTCAACCCTGCCCCCGCCAAAGCATTCCGCTTCTACTGACACCTGCTCATCAGAGATCATCATATCGGTATGAACTATGCTTTCATTGTAGCCTATGGCATCAAGCTCATCCTTTGATATCGTCTGAAATTGGTCGAGACAGTTTTTGTAGGCGAATCCAACCGCTATATGACATGCTGCGTTTTCATCGTATAAAATCTCTTCAAAGACATTACCACTCCGAAAAACTGGCGAGTCTATCCCAACTAGCGCAACCTCTCCCAGGCGCTTAGCTCCAGCGTCAGAGCTGATATATTCTCGAAAGGTCTCAGTACCTGACGATGCCTCAAACGAAACAATCTCACCGTGCCGAAAGTGCAACACGAGATCCTTTATCAGCATCCCATTCACTAGAAACGGCCGCGTAGTGCGCACTGTGCCCTCAGTCCTTCTCCAGTCTGGCGTTGTATAACACTCCTCGGTCGGCAGATTTGGCGAGAACGATGCCCCGGTGGGGCCCCGATCGGAGCCGCCCTTAAAGCGTGAGCGCTCACTCAATCCAACCACAAGATCAGTCCCTGGGCCGGTAAAACGTAAAGACTTAATACCGAGATCATTCAAAGCTTGAGATCTCCGGTGCAGATTTTCATCGTGCTCCTTCCATAGCTCCATAAAATTTTCATGAGCAACACGAGTGATCGAAAAAATGTTGCGCCACAACGCCTCCTCCGCCTCCTGTGGTGATAGCTCAGGGAAGATCCTAACACCCCATCCAGGAGTTGCAGCCGCTCCGATCGTCCAGTGAACCTGCGATCTGCCAATACCCTCTTCATAAAAAGACCTTACTGCGGTGTAGAAAGCCTTGCGCTCATCGTTCACACGCTTAGGATCTACCCCTGCCAGTAACATCGGATACTCTGGGCCAATAATCTTGATCTGAGCACCGTGCTCATCGACTATCTGTTGATACTTGGCCGGCACATGCTTAGGCGTTAATGAGACGTGCTCATCCTTAACCGTTTCTAGCTTGAAGCGTTGCAAACGAGGTTCAATTAGATCGAGCATCACCGCTGATGCTCCGGCTCGATAGGCCTCTTGAGCCACGCGGTAAACCAGGTCTCGGTGAACCACCTCGGCTGAGATATTAACGATCTGACCCGGCTGAACGTTAGCGCCCCATCGAACAAGCAGCTTTGCGTAGCGCTCCAGGAGGACATCTTTATGCATCACAAGCTCTCCTACCATTTAATAATATTTCCACCCCAGGTGAATCCCGCTCCAAACGCGAGGGTCATCACTAAATCCCCACTCCGCAACCTACCCTCGGCAACTGCCTCTGACATACAGATAGGGATCGTGGCGGCTGTTGTATTTCCGTATCTCTGGATGTTGTTAAACACCCTGTCTGACGATAATCCTAGCTGCTCACGCACCATCTCATTAATCCGCATATTGGCCTGATGTGGAATGACAAGCCCTAGGTCATTGGGGCTCAGATTATTGCGCTTAAGAAGAATATGAGCCGTTTCTAGCAGACGCGTGACAGCATTTTTGAACACCACCTTGCCTTCCATTTGCGGATGAACTAGCCCCTGCTCGATATCACTCTTACGGATAAATCCAGGAGTTGCCGTGCCGGGGATCTTCATACAAAGCACCTCAGCTCCACTACCATCGCTGCCCAAATAGGAGTCGATAATCCCAACAGTCACCTCGCCCTGAGTTTCAACCGCTTCAATACACAAAGCACCTGCCCCATCGCCAAAAAGCACCGCCATTTCACGACCTCGCGTCGTCAGGTCAAGGACAGGTGACTGTACCTCCGCACAAACAAGCAGTACCCGGCGCGCCTGGCGGCTCTTTATATACCCGTCGATGCATGAGAGTCCGTATACTAGACCACTACATTGCGCTCGGATGTCGAGTGCCGGGACAGTACGACACCCCAGTCGCTGCTGTAAGAGCACACCTACTCCAGGAAAGTAAAGGTCCGGTGATAATGTTGCAACAACTATCAGATCGATGTCTGACGCTTGCCATCCAGCTCTATCAAGAGCGCGCCCGGCCGCCTCTGCTCCGAGCATGGAGGTAGTTATCCCTTCATGTTCGATGAAGCGCCGCTCTTTGATCCCTGTGCGCTCGGTGATCCAGGCATCTGAGGTATCCATGTGTTTGGAAAGCTCGTCATTTGTCATGCGAAGCTTAGGAACGTAGTGCGCTACTGAGGTGATCTTTGAAGCTATATTCATAAACATCCCGCCTCTTTTGCTAGTAGCGCTCTCCGAAGGTGCAGATTTCACTAAGGACTTTTTGATACCTCTATCTGTATACTATAATCCTAAAGTCGGCAGTTAAGGAGGATGAAAATGGTGCAGATGGCTAAAAGCACGAAGTATTTCGAACTTTTCTTAAGGCTTGAACCCTGGCACCATCAGGGTGAGCACCGAAAATTCAAAAGACAAAGTGATTTTAGTCAGATGCGCCATTTTCAGACCCGCAACTGCCGAATTTAGGTTTATGGCTCTTCGTGGAATCGAGTGGGTAGAATTGGCGTTTCCGGACGTGAACAT
>CAZZLV010000160.1:0-6025 GCA_964655155.1 uncultured Bdellovibrionales bacterium | reverse complement strand
TACGGCAAAAGCCTTGCCAGTTTTACTGGCACGGACTTTTGCAGATCACTATAGAGCAGGTAAAACAGGCTATGGCCGAGTTGTAACCTAGCGCCTTTTTTGCTTTGCATCCGCAAAGCTACAACCGCTCAATCTTAAGCGACTCACCTACTATCTTTAAAAGGCTAGCCTTGCCGTTGATAATCGTCTCCAGCACTACCTCGCGCTCCCAGAGCTGGGCAACGTGCTTGAGGGTGTGGTCTGCATACTCTAACTGTAAATCACGACCATCGTGATAATGCTTAAGGTACAGGGTGCGATTGCGGCCAAAATCAGCATCCTCAACTTTAATAATCGGTAATGAGCCTGCTCCGACGTTTCTGATCAGGTTATCACGAACCTCTTTCCAGCTCTCTTCGTCTGATACCTTGGTAACAACCCGTTCTTTGCCTCTGCGCTCGTGCTGAAAGAGGTTTAGCTCCTCCATTAACTCACGGGTCAAAAATCGCCTCAGAAATGACTGATCGCGATCAGCCTCGCGGATCTCAAAGATCTTTCTTCTACCTGGGGTATCATTTTCATCAAGGGTTGATACGTCTACCTTGGGAGAGTCATCAGTCCATTCACGACCAGTGTCCCCGGCATTCCAGCGACGCTCGATATCGTGCCATAGCACAAAGCCGAGGTGATACGGATTTAAGCCGCCAGGATGCGGCCGCAGAACCTGATTATGGCGCACGAGAAACTCTAGGTGCATCCCTTGTGGGAGTTTAAGCTCGTTGAGGATACGGTGGTGCCAGTAGCTCGCCCACCCCTCATTCATAATCTTTGTCTCCATCTGGGGCATGAAGTACTGAGTACGCTTATCTACGATCTCAATAATGTCTCGCTTCCACTCAGGCAGATACGGATTATACTGTGCTATAAATTGCAGCAAATTCTCCTGCGGCTCTACCGGCGTTCTTGAAAGATCCGGTTGTATGTACTCAGGTGTTGGGTGTATTTCACGCCAGGGATCAGGCACCGGCTGTGAGCGCTCCCACACTCGCGTGCGCTGCTCATTCTCTGAAAGCTGCTTGATAGCAAGGTTGCGCGACCTTTGGTACGAGATCGCATGCGCATTGTCGATAACTCGCTCCACTTCATCGATACCTATCGATGGATCTTCGTGATAGCTGGCGATCCTATTGGCCCCGTTTTTAAATGTCTCAAGGATATGCCGCGCGTCAGTACCACTTGTGAAGGTAAAGTTATTGGCGAAAAAGTCGTTGTGACCATAGACGTGGGCTATCGTCAGCACCTGCAAAAGCAAGGTATTATCGCGCATAAGATACGCTAGGCACGGATCGGAGTTGATTACCATCTCGTAGGGCAGACCGGCAACGCCGTAATCGTACATCGTCTTCTGGCGCTCGTAGGATTTACCATAAGACCAGTGCGGATAGTGAGAAGGCATGCCGGTGTAGGCCATGTAGCCTAACATCTCGTTGTGGTCGCATATCTCAAACTCTTGCGGATAGCACTTGAGGCCAAACCGATCGACGAGCTCTCTGATGCGATCATCCCAAGAAGCTAACTCTTCAACGTTAAATGACATAGCTACTCTTAGCTCCTAGACCATCAGGGTTCCTAGTCCGTATTTTTCACGAAGCTAACTACGGCGCAGCCGCCGATGCACCCTCGCTCTGGCCAAATACTTTCCCATGCGCCGAGACACCACTCGCTTTGTCTTTCATTAAGAAGCTGCGGAAACCCTCCCACAGATCCTCCTTCTTCTCGATCGTTATCATGTGAAAGTTCTCAGCCTGAATCTGGCCAAAAACCTCCAGCATACTTCCACTATAATAGGCGCTCCCTGAGGGTTTAATCTCACCATAGCCGAAGAGATTGCAGACCTGACAGAGCTCTTCCGCCGCCTGAAGCGCGCGATCATTGTCAGAATAGAAGTTATCACCATCTGAACAGTGAAAAGCGTATATGTTCCACAAAGATGGATGATAACGACTGTGAATTATATCCAGAGCCTTGCGATAACCGGATGAGATGTAGGTTCCGCCTGATTCAACCTTGTGAAAAAAGTCACTCTCTGAAACCTCTTTAGCTTCCGTGTGGTGGGCGATAAAAACCACCTCGACATTGGCGTATTTCTGCCTGACAAACTGATAAAGCAAGAAGTAAAAGCTCCTAGCTAGATACTTCTTCACTGTTCCCATCGAACCTGATGTATCCATTATGCAAAAGATCACCGCATTTGACGCCTCGCGAGTCGTCGGAGCGATATGAAAATAACTCATATCATCCTCGTGAAATGGAAACCTCTTCTGCTCACTATCGCGATCGACATCTTCACCACGACTCCCTTTTACCGCGAGCTTTCTTCGAATTCGATTTCTCGCAGTGGCACGCTTGTCTAGCCTCGGCCTTATTCCAGCTTTGCGGTGTCCCTTTCTCTTTCGCGCATCTTCAGACACTACCTCCTTTAGCGCCTTGCGTTCGAGCTCCGGTAGCTCGAGATCGTCAAACATAATCGCGATCAGCTCCTCAAGGGTGATATCTGTCTCAAAAGCGTCAACGCCGCCCTGACTGCCAGCTTGTCCCTGCCCTTGACTATCCTGCCCAGGATCTACCACATCACCCGGTTTCTGCTCGCCATCGCCTTGCGCTACACCCGGGGCATTTTCCCCGTAAATAAAACGGTACTCCTTTACCGATCGGATCGGTACTTTTATAATCTTATCCTTATCACGACCTATAATTGATTCCTCTGCAAGGATGTCCCCTATATTATCGCGAATTGAGTCCTTTATCTTTTGACGATGCCTCATCCGATCACGAGCACTGCGATCTGAACGCTGTGAGGATGCTGTGTAGGGTCTAAAAATAGTCGACATGAAGTCGGTTAGCCTCTCCAGACAAGCAATGTGTTAGTCTTTCCATAGGTTGTTCGCTGCATACTTCAAAATGACATCCACGCAGCTTGCTGGATACCCATTTCGAATTAACTGTTCAACCATGCGGCCGTATTTTTTGTGCTGATCGTCATCTCGAGTGCGAGCCTTAGTGATAATTCGCGATACGTCACGCACACTCGCCATCAGCTTCTTTTCAATCGCTTCCTTGAGTGGCTCATAACTCTCATAGCTTACCTTCTCGCCACGGCGGCCTGCAGACCAGAGGAATGCGATCACCTCCTGCCTAAAGCCATCGCAAGCTGTGCCGATGATCGCTATCTGCTCCTCGATCGACTTCATAAAGCCCTCGTCGGGCTCGAGCACCTCTCCGGTGCTGCGATCCTTGAATTTCTTCTTGGTTACATACGACTCGGCATGATCGAGGTAGTTCTGAAACAAAGACTCTGCCTGCTCTTGGTATGAGTAGACAAAGGCCTTTGTAATCTCTCGCTCAAGTACCTCTAGGTATTCCCTGTGCAGAGTATCCTGAAGGAACTCTAGGTAACGTTTCTTGACGTCATCAGCGAAATCCGCCTCCTTCACCATCTGAACGAGTGCCTCGCGCACCGATATTGGATGTATCGCGTTCTGTTCGATGTTATCCGAGAGGGCGTTATCGAGCGCCTTCATGATAAAACGTGTCGAGATGCCATTCATTCCCTCGCTCTTGGCTTCCTCGCGAAGCTCAACCACATCGATTCTCTTGGTCTTGCCCTTCTCAACAACCTCTTCACCGTTATACAGCTTGAGTTTGGTCATCAGATCGCACTTGTTGGTTTGCTCAAGACGTGAGAGCAAAGCAAACATCGAAGCCATCTCAATTGTGTGCGGCGCTATATCAGCTGTAAACTGTGACTGCCTGATGATCTTCTTATAGATCTTAACCTCTTCAGACAGACGCAGGTTGTACGGAACCTTTACGGTCACTATACGATCGAGAATTGCCTCGTTAGTGTGGTCACTCTTAAACTTCTTCCACTCGGCCTCGTTAGAGTGCGCAACGATACACGTATCAACGTATATCATTCCGTGACGCCCAGGAGCCGGAATCGACTTCTCTTGCGTCGCGGTTATCATCGCGTGCAGATACTCAGTCTCGTTTTTAAAGACCTCGATAAACTCAACCATTCCGCGGTTACCAACGTTGAGCGCGCCGGTAAGATCGAGTACTCGTGGGTCTCCTTCAGAGTACAGATCCAGCTTGGATATATCCTCTCCACCGATCAAAACACTGGTGTCTTGATTGTTTGGGTCAACAGGTGGCACGACTCCGACTCCGCGTTTTGCGCGGATACTGAAGTCATATGTTCGAACAGGAACATCCTCCCACTTTCCTTGAAACTCCTCTTTAAGCCTATAACGGCAAACCGGACAGAGATCGCCCTCGATCTCTACTCCAAGCATCTTAGAAAACTCCTTACGAAGGTGCCGCGGCACTAAGTGCAACGGCTCTTCAAACATAGGACAGTTCTCAATCGCGTGAATCGGAGGGAGGTGCTCCAGTCCCTTTTTGAGACGCTCAACGAGAGAACTCTTGCCCGAGCCCACCGGCCCTACGAGGTAAAGCACCTGGCGACTCTCTTCGCCCTTCAACGATGCTGAGTGAAAGTAGCGCACGATCTGATTGATCGTCTTCTCCATGCCGAAGAATTCATCTGCAAAGAAATTGAAGACTTTAAGCTTCTCGCCCTTGAAGATCCGCTTCATACGCGGATTCTGCTCGAGATCAACCTCAACCATGCCCTGGTCGTTGATCATGTCGTAGAGACGTTTGTGCGCCAATTTGTGGAGACCCGGGTTTTCGCGAATGAGCTCGAGGTATTCGATCATCGTGCCCTTCCACGATGACTTTTTACGAGTCTCCCGATCTTCCTCGATTAGCTTACGAAAATCTTCGCTCATGGAACCCTCTCCTTACGCATTTGTGCTACAGTCGAATGTACCGCTCCTTCCAAGGTAAACGAGAAGCGATAGACCCACAACATCCAAAGACCGCTCGACTCGGTCAATCGATAGATTCTCGCCCTTATTAGATAGGATGTCACAAGGGCCATAAATGATTGGACCAGCCAGACATTTAGGGGGGTCGGCTCTTTTTTGTCGGTTCTTTATAATTGGGACTGTAATAAATCAGCAGCGTCTATAGCGTTTTTCAAAAGTCCTTAGCGATATAGCGGCTTTTGGAAAACGCTATCGATTCGCGGACGCGAATCAAAACAACAACCTATAGTGATTTACCGCAAAAGCCTTGCCAGTTTTACTGGCACGGACTTTTGCAGATCACTATAGGAGACTCTGCTAGCGAGCGTTATGGTCTCCCTGAAACTCTTGCAAACCTCAATCGAACCTAAAAACGGCAGTCAAGGAGGATGAAAATGGCACAGGTGCTCAAAAGCACAAAGGATTTTTAATTTTTCGAGAGCACAACTTTGGTACCGTCAGGGTGAGCACTCAAAAATTCAAAATACAAAGTGATTTTGGGCAGATGCGCCGTTTTAGGGCCCGCTATTGCTCTCTTTTTAGGTTTAGCTTAACTCCAACAGCAGGGCTGCAGTGATTTGCAAAAGTCCGTGCCAGTAAAACTGGCAAGGCTTTTGCGGTAAATCACTATAGGTTATTGTTTTGATTGGCGTCAGTGAATCGACAGCGTTTTCCAAAAGCCGTTATATCGCTCATGACCTTTGACAAACGCTGTAGCCTCCAACAAAAAAACAACCACATTATTATTTTCCGCTACTACTACGCTGCGCCGGATTGAGAGTAATTCTTACACGTTATACACTAGGACTGGTTAAACCTACTTTCGGCAGTTGCAGGTCTGAAAATAGCACATCCGACTAAAATTACTTCGTCTTTTGAATTTTCGGTGCTCACCCTGACGGTACCAGGGCCGCGCTTCCAAAAAGCTCAAAATAGTTCGCACTTTTAGCCGTCTGCGCCATTTTCATCCGCCTTAACTGCCGAATTTAGGTTAAAACCAAGCTGTCAAAAACCAAATCATTTTTTATTCCCAAAAAGAGGGGTTTCATCAAGGAGAAAACGGTATGACGAATTCCCCGGCAGCCGCCGCAAGCGCACAGGGTGACTCAACACAG
>CAZZLV010000159.1:0-6043 GCA_964655155.1 uncultured Bdellovibrionales bacterium | reverse complement strand
TGTGCTTTTAGCCACCTGCACCATTTTCGTTCTCCTTAACTGCCAAATTTAGGATCATCCTAATAGCCTATGGAGCGACCTGGGAGTGGCTAAAGATACCCCATCAGATTTCTGCATACTTAACGGCCGTGAGGATGCGCGCTTAAGTGAAGTAGAGCGCCTCACTGTGCTTGGCGGCGCTAGCCTTGACCGTGTGATGAACCGTCTCGGAAAGAGCCTCTCTACGGTCAGTATGGATAGCTTTGCGCCGGCGCTCGATGTAGCAACCTTAAAAAAGCAGGCTATTTCACTATCCATGTTGCGCGCGCGTGGCGAGATCGCCAGTTTATTCCGAGCGCCATTGGGGGTCAGTGAGCCTAGAGTGACTCCGATTCATGGTTTTCCAGAGGGCGAAGTGCTCGATCTTGAGTTCTCTTCGCATTTTCCAGAGCGAGGCTGGGCGCATGACCCGGGCTATATCTCAACGGAGGAGAACACCACCTCTTACGTAAGAGTTTGGGAGCACCGCGAGGCAGTTGCCGAAAGGATGACGATAGTTGCAATTCACGGCTGGACGATGGGTGACCAGCGGGTTAACTCGCTGGCATTTCTACCTGGAATACTCTTCTCTCTAGGTTGTAATGTGGCTCTAGTTGAGTTGCCGTTTCATGGCAGACGTAGGCCCAAAGGGATACCAGAGGATCTCCCACTTTTTCCCAGCGCTGACCCGATTCGCACCTGCCTAGCTATGGCTCATTCTTTGTACGACCTGCGGGTGTTGCGATCCTTCCTTCTGCGTCGCGGACATACTCGGATATCTTGCGTAGGGATGAGTCTGGGCGCTTATGTTGGCGCGCTTTGGGCAGCGCTTGATCGGCTCGATCGAGCTGCGTTCCTAGTTCCTCTTGTATCAATGGGCGATATGGCGTTTGAGTTGTGCGTTAGGCAGGGGATAGTCTCCGTTTCACGGGATTTTCTGCTAGATTTATTCCGAGATCACGCGCCTCTGGAGCGTGAACCAGCAACCCGGCAGGAATCTATTCTGGTAGTTGCTGGCACTGATGATCACCTTGTGCCAAAGAGTCAGATTCAGCAACTCGAAGCTCGTTGGCCACGCGTTTCAGTTGTCTGGGCAGGTGGAGGTCATGGAGCTGCCACCAATCGAACTGAGGCTTTTGATCGGATTGCTAATTTTTTATTGGCTGCGCAGAAAGAGCATAAGCACTAATGGGATAGGTATGAATCAACAAAAAAATAGCGGCGATTTGGGAGTTAGCAGCCCTGCAAAGGGGCTTTTTCTCGGTGAGATCAGAGGAGAGACGCTGCTTCCATTTCCAAGCATATCTCAAAGCGAGCAGGAGACCTTGCGTTTTGTGATCGAGTCGATTGACAAGTTTATGGCCGCCAAAGGGGATGATTTTCGGCAATTTGATGTTAACGGCGCGCAACCTGATGATTACGTTGAGGAGTTAAAGAGCTTAGGACTGTTTTCACTTATAATCCCGGAAGAGTTCTCCGGTCTTGGGCTCTCGAATTCGGGGTATGCCCGCGTTCTGCAGCAGACAAGCCGCTACGATGCTTCGACATCCTTAACTATTGGGGCGCACAGTTCAATAGGCATGAAGGCGCTTCTGCTGTTTGGTACTGCTGATCAAAAGGCGAAATACCTGCCAAAACTCGCTACGGGTGATCTTATTGCAGCGTTCTGTCTAACGGAAGCCGGCTCGGGGTCTGATGCTGCCTCGGTTAAAACACATGCGGTTAAGCAAAGCGACGGCAGTTGGATCTTAAGCGGTGAAAAGATCTGGATTACTAACGGCGCTACTGCTGGATTTTTTACAGTTTTCGCTAAAACTGAGGGAAATGGCGGCAAGATGACCGGCTTCATAGTGGAACGTGACTGGCCCGGTGTCTCATCGGGGCCCAAGGAAGATAAGATGGGGATCCGCGCCTCCTGCACAACTACTGTGAGGTTCGATAATGTGCGCGTTCCAGCAGATTGCTTGATCGGCGAAGAGGGTAAGGGCTTTAAGGTTGCGATGGCAGTGCTGAATAACGGCCGTACTGGTCTGGGCGGTGGTTGCGTAGGTGCCATGAAACGTTTGATTGAGCTCTCATGCGCGCAGGCTACTCAGCGCAAACAGTTTGGAAGGAGCATCTCGGAATTTCAATTGATTAAGGAGAAGATTGCAACGATGACGGCGCTCTGTTTTGCTTCGGAGAGTATTGTCAGTGTGGTAGGCCATCTGATCGATTCAGGTTCGGATGATTTCTCAGTCGAAGCTGCGATGAGCAAGGTCTTTGTTTCTGAGGCTTTATGGACTGTTGCTGACGAGGCGTTGCAGATCGCTGGTGGCAACGGTTTTATGCGCGAGTTCCCCTACGAACGGGTGGTACGTGATTGCCGGATTAACCGTATATTTGAGGGCACTAACGAGATCTTGCGGTTATATATAGGTCTATCAGGTATTAAAGACCCTGGTGAGGCTTTGAAAGATGTCGCCCGAGGTCTCAAGGGTATATTTAACGATCCGATTAAGGGCTTTGGAGTGCTCAGTGATTATGCATCCAAAAAAGTTGGCCAATTTACTAGCATTGGACGCCAACGTTTTAATGGTCTAGCTCCGGCGCTTGAAGCAGATGCTGTTGCCTTTGAACAGGCGGTAGCTAAACTGGCGCAGGCAACTGAAGCCGCTCTAGTGCGGCATGGTAAAGGGATAATTGAACAACAACTCGCTACTAAGCGCTTGGCCGATGTAGCGATCGATCTCTTTGTTGTAATGAGTAGCCTAGCGCGCGTAAGCTCGATGATTACTGCTCGTGGCGCAGCGCAGTGTGTCGACGAACTGAGTATCGTTAAGGTTGTGTTGCATGCGGCTCGCACAAGGGTCTCTAATAATTTAAAGGCCCTAATCAGAAACGCCGACCGTGACTCTCTAGCGCTTGCGGATAGCGTTTTATCCAAAGGTGCGTATACTTGGGATGTGCTGTAGTACTGCAACGAGAGGACAGTATGAAGAAGATGTGGGGCGGTCGCTTCTCGGGAGTGCGCGACCAGAGCATTGAAGAGTTCGGTGCATCAATCAGTGTTGATAGGCGCCTAGCGCGTTACGACATCCAGGGAAGTATCGCGCACGCAACTATGCTAGGTCAAACCGGATGTATCTCTAAGGACGATGCCGAGCAGATCGTATCGGGTTTGCTGCAGGTGCGTGCGAGGCTCGATAGGGGAGAGCTTGAGTTCCGAATCTCTGACGAGGACATCCACATGAACATAGAGCGTTACCTAACTGAAACGATCGGCGCCGTAGCCGGAAAATTGCATACGGCACGAAGCCGAAATGATCAGGTAGCGACAGACCTGCATTTATTTGTAAGAGAGGTAATCCTACGGACAGTCGAGTCGCTCAAGAACCTCCAGGCCGAGCTAACCGAGCAAGCGGCAGGAAATCTATCGGTAATTATGCCCGGCTACACCCATCTTCAACGGGCGCAGCCGGTACTCTTTTCACACCATCTGCTGGCTTATGCTCAGATGTTCGGTCGGGACATCGGACGATTTATGGACCTCTGGAAGCGAGTCAACGTACTTCCGTTGGGTTCGGGCGCTATTGCTGGAACGACCTTTGAGCTTGATCGTGATTTGACTGCCAAGCTGCTCAAGTTCGATGGAGTATACGAAAATAGCATGGACGCTGTTAGCGATCGTGATTTTGTGATCGAATATGAGTCCGACGCCGCTTTATGCATGATGCACATGTCGCGTTTGTGCGAAGAGATAGTTATTTGGAGCACGGGTGAGTTTGGTTTTATTGAACTCGACGACACGCTCTCTACAGGTAGCAGCATGATGCCGCAGAAGAAAAATCCAGATTTTGCCGAGCTAGTACGGGGCAAGACGGGCCGAGTATACGGAGCATTGTTTGCGCTGCTTACTACCATGAAGGGTCTGCCGCTGACGTACAACAAAGATATGCAAGAGGATAAGGAGGGTTTGTTTGATTCAGTTGATACCCTACTGGGATCTCTCAACGCAGTGACTGCTATGATTAGGTGTTGGAAGATTAAAGGCGCCAGGATGCGTGAGGCTGCCGAGCAGGGATTTACCAACGCGACCGATGTTGCTGATTATCTTGCAAAGCGTGGCGTGCCATTTCGTCAGGCCCATGAGATAACTGGTAAACTTGTGCGTCACTGTATTGATAAGGGGTGTGCTCTTCAGACTCTTACACTTGGTGAGTGGAAGAGTTTCTCAGAGCTGTTCGAACAAGATCTATTTGAAGCTATTGCGCTCGAAACCGTTGTTAATCGTCGCACTACCCGCGGAGGCACAGCTACTAGCGTTGTTCTATTTCAGCTAGAGACACTGCGATCAGAGATAAAGCGCACGGCTGATTGGATCACAGGTGTGCAGAGCGTGATCGAGTGCTAGCAGCTCTGATTGCTAACGCTGCAACTTTCTAGCGCTGATCGAAAATTACGGGGTTATGCTAATTCGACCTATCTCCGTTGGGATCCCGGCTCCACGACGAGCTACTTCGTATACTAGCTCCGGATCAAATTCAACTTTACTAGGCAGTCGCTTAGTTACTAATTCAAGCACTTCAGAGGGCTCCAACCTCGTCGCGAGTGCAGCAGCATCATCTTCATGCTCTTCAAGTGGTTGATGCACCTCAAGAAAGATCCGACCCGCGCGTTGGCCAATCTTAATAGGCTCGTTAATGATTAAGACTTTGGTTCCCACCGTCACCGAATCAAAAAGTGCCTCGATATCCTCTGGGTACATCCGAATACAACCATGAGTCACCCGCATGCCGATACCGAATGCCTTTTGTTCATTAACACCGTGAATCAGATACGACGGGATGCCCAAACGTAGAGCAAAATGGCCTAGAGGATTATCGAGATCCCCACCTGCTATAAAATCAGGTAGAGCCTCTCCATCAAGCGCATGCTCCTGTCTGATTGAGGCCGGCGGACGCCAAGTTGGGTCGCGTTGCTTGCTCACTACTGAAGTCATACCAAGCGGAGTGCGCCACTCCATCCGACCGATACTAACCGGGAATGTCATTACTATTCCAGTTGAGCCCTTAGCGGGTTTCGGATAGAAATACAACCGCAGCTCAGCGATGTTTAGAACTATGCCGCGCCGTGATGAGCCGGGTAAAACGTATAATTGTGGCACGATAACCTGTGTGCCTTCGTCTGGAATCCATCGATTGACCCCTGGATTGGCCAGAACCATCTGGTCATATCCGAGGTTTAGTTGACGGGCGATGTCGAGTAGGCTTTCACCTGCCTGGACGGTTGTATAGCTCAGCTCACCGATTACGCTATCGGATCCATTCGGCATCTCGAATGATTCGGCTGCGGCATTTTGCAACGCTAGTGTAGTTAGGGCGATAACCAACAAGAAGAAGTATTGCATGCCACAAGCTATTGCTAGGCAGCAAGATGTGCTCGGCTTCTCGCTGGAGTATACACTACCTTGCCGTGGTTTTTTCTCTAGGACGGTACACCTGAAGTGCCGTTAAGTCGCTGAGCGTGGCCACGCACCTGACCAGATATATCTTCTAGCTTACTAGCGAAGCTAGCTGCTGCTGCCTGTACACGCTTATCATCCCATCCTAATAAAGAGAGCTCCTCGCCATAAGCGTTGGCAAAATCGAGGTAGTACTGGATTAATTCCCCATCTGCTGATAGTGAAAAGGAGCCACGTCGGGGCATTAACGGGATATCCTTTACATGGAAGAGCTCGCGCGATGAGATAAGAGCGCTAAAATAACCCCAGGCGTCGCGAGTAAGTAGCTGAGCGATCTTCTCTTCATCAGGTGATAGATTCAATGAATAGTAACTACTAACAGGTTTTAAGTGTCTGGGCTCTTGCTTCATCGTTAAATGTCGCTATTTCGTTGATTATTATCTCTTGTTATCCCCTGATCGTGGGGATGCAGTAAGTCTCGTGAGTAGTTAATTTTCCTCCGCGCTTTGCTCTACAGAGCTATTCCTTTATCCTAAATTCGGCAGTTAAGGAGGATGAAAATGGTGCAGATGGCTAAAAGCA
>CAZZLV010000158.1:0-6060 GCA_964655155.1 uncultured Bdellovibrionales bacterium | reverse complement strand
CATCCTTTGCTCGTGGAGTAGTCTCTAGCAAAGCTTTGCGCACACCTCCCCTGCCTACCAAAGCTGATGGCTTGGTAACAGCTCGCACATTAATCCCCATGACTTCACCTCGCACAATCTCAGCCTGCTCCAAGGCGGCTTTCTGCAAAACTTTCAACTTCCGGTCGTCACGCACATACAAATGCATTAGATTCTGGAGCTAAAGAAATTATCCTATAGTGCCTTGCAAAAGTCCGTACCAGTTTTTCTGGCCCGGACTTTTGCAAATCGCCATAGTAAACATGGATAACGACTTAAAACCCGCTGCGCGCTTACGACAATTCACTACTCTCTACAGAGCACACCTCAATCGGAAGATTGCATAACAGTCTGAACAATTGCTTGAATCTTATCTCTTATTTGTGCAGCCAATTCGTACTCTTTGCGCGCTGCTGCATCGAACATCTCGCGCTTAAGAGATTCAACCAGCCGCTGCTGTTCGCGAGGATCCACGGGTATTTCGAGCCCGTAAGGCGCTTGGGTATCTGCAACTGATACTGTTACGCCTTCATCTCCAAGGGAGCGTTGCTCTGAGCGCCTAGCCGATCTGGGGATGATACCATGCTCTTTATTAAAAGCAGCTTGAATAGCTCGCCTGCGCTCAGTCTCTGCTATCGCCTCCTGCATAGAACGAGTCATTCGATCTGCGAAAAGGATCACTCGACCATTTATATTTCTAGCGGCTCGCCCCATAATCTGGATTAGTGACCTAGTAGAGCGTAAAAACCCCTCTTTATCAGCATCAAGGATCGCCACAAGGCTAACCTCTACCAGATCCAATCCCTCGCGTAGCAGATTAATCCCTATAAGAACATCGAAATCGCCTCGACGCAGTCCACGCAATATTTCAACCCGCTCAATTGTGGTAATGTCCGAATGTAAGTACCGCGCACGCACGCCGACCTCTCGGAGATAACTAGAGAGATCCTCCGCCATCTTCTTTGTTAACGTGATCGCCAATATTCGCTCTCCAGCCGCAACAGTCTTCTGGATCTCAGTTAGCAAATCATCGATCTGGTGTGTAGCTGGCTTAATTGTTACCTCTGGATCAAGCAACCCAGTCGGACGATTTACTTGCTCTATCACCACTCCAGCACTCTTCTCTAGCTCGAAGTCTGCAGGGGTCGCCGACACAAATATAGTTTGTCCAACACGAGACCAGAATTCATCTAGGTTGAGTGGTCTGTTATCTAAGGCTGATGGAAGTCGAAATCCAAAATCAACGAGAGTTTGCTTACGAGCTCGATCGCCACGATACATCCCTCCCAACTGCGACACTGAAACGTGACTCTCGTCTATCACAAGAAGAAAATCATCTGGAAAATAATCAAGGAGCGTTGTTGGCGGCTCTCCGGAATTTCGTCCAGCAAGATGTCGGCTGTAGTTTTCGATTCCGCGACAGAATCCGATCTCATCAAGTAGCTCAAGGTCATATAAAGTCCGCTGCTCAAGACGTTGACTCTCAAGAAGCTTTCCATCTCTCAGAAGCTCCATAGAACGCTCCTTTAATTCCGCTTTAATCGAAACGATGGCTCGATCTATTGAATCACGTCCAGTAACGAAGTGGCTAACAGGATAAACGGCTGCAGATGTGAGCGATCTTAAGGTCGCCCCTGAAAGCGGATCAATCTCTCGTAGATCCTCAACCTCGTTTCCAAAGAAGAGAATCCGTATTGCTGCTGCATCCTGGTCAGATGGAAATACATCGATCGTCTCGCCACGAACCCGGAACGTGCCTCGAATAAACTCTATGTCGGTGCGTTTGTATTGCATGTAGACAAGCTGGCGAATAACGTCTTCTCGGAGAACCGTGTCGCTCTTCTCGACGTAGAGCATCATATTGAAATAATCCTCTGGTGCACCGAGTCCGTATATACAACTGACACTGGCGACTATGATCGTATCACGTGATTCAAGCAGCGCCTTGGTCGCAGCATGGCGCATCTTGTCGATCTCTTCATTAATCGCCGAATCCTTTTCTATATACGTATCAGTGGACGGGATATAAGCCTCAGGCTGGTAGTAATCGTAATAACTTACAAAATAACGGACTCGATTTTTCGGAAAGAACTCCAGAAACTCACCGTAGAGCTGCGCTGCCAGGGTTTTGTTGGGAGCGATAACTAGGGTTGGTCGATTATGACGCGCAATAACGTTAGCAATCGTAAATGTCTTGCCGGAACCTGTTACACCGAGAAGCGTTTGAAACCTTACGTCCTTAGCGATATTCTCGGATAAGCTTCGTATCGCGTGAGGCTGGTCACCTTGAGGCGTAAACTGGGTAACAAGCTGAAACGGCTCTGACTTCGGTTGCGCTCTGGCAGCTGGCGGCCGTCGCGTGCTCACCGCGCCTTGCGCCTCTTGGCTTCGGCGATGTGCTCCTTTGCTAGTTCTATTGCAACGACCTCTGTGTCTCGGCCGGAGCGTGCAGCCTGGTCTAGCACCCTAGCCGTAGTAGCATAAATGCCATCCACCTTCTTCTGAATCCAACCAGTTGATGGCCCACCCTCAGCCAGCTCGGCACCAACACAGATCACCCCACCCGAGTTAATCGCAAAATCTGGGCAATAAAGAATACCACGCTCCCTGAGCAGCCCGTAAACACTCGAATCAGACAACTGATTGTTTGCTGCACCAGCGATCACCTTGCACGAGAGCCGTTTAATGGTGTTGTGATTTACCGTCTGGCCGATAGCGCATGGGGCAAAGACATCGCATGGCACATCGTATATGGCATCAACTCCTACTACCTTTACCCCTAAGTTTCTGGCTGCAGATTCAGTGAGCGCAGCATTTGGATCGCACACTGTTACCTCCGCTCCAGCCTTAACAAGGTGTTCGGTTAAATACATTCCAACGTGTCCCACGCCCTGCACAGCAAACCGTTTGCCCCTCACCTCACTCGAATTCGGGAATACCCGCTCTACAGCAGCTCTAATTGCATTAAACACACCTAGAGCTGTCCAGGGTGATGGATCTCCTGCTCCACCACTGCTTGGATCAGTACCGACGACAAAACGCGATACCTTCCGAACAATATTCATATCGGATACCGACGTTCCCATATCCTCTGCTGTAACGTACCTGCCGGCTAAATGATTTAGACACTCTCCTATCTTGGCAAATAATGCGTCACGCCCCCTGGACATACTGGGGTCGGCAATGAGACAAGACTTACCGCCACCTAGAGGCAGATCCGCTAGTGCATTTTTGTACGTCATCCCCTCTGATAAACGCATTACATCATCTAAGGCCTGAGCCTCATTCTGATACAACCGCATCCGACAACCACCTAACGCTGGCCCAAGTGTGGTATCATGAATACCCACGATAAGCTTAAGTCCTACGTCTGGATAATTGAAAAAAGTTACCTGCTCATGACCACGAGAGTCGCACTGCGATAGAACGGCATCGGACATACATTACCCTATTCTGGCCCCTGCTAAGTGAGGCATTGAGAAATAATAAACTAAGAAAAATGAGAGCCCCAAAAAATCAGTACCCTGATACGATACGCGTACTGCCAATCAGAACAATTGAGACGGGCACCTATTAGACCCACAAACACGCCCCTAGTGCGTTTCGTGAGGATTAATAATCTCTCCTTTCTGAGGATCGGGTAGGCCAGCATAGTTCTGCGGTCGACGCTTACACCCTGACATACACGTACCACAGATCACCAAAACAAGAAGCATTCCGAGAGCTATAAGTCGTGTTGCTGAAATGCGGCTTGCTGTCATTCGCGATGCTGTGATTTGGGGCACTGCAATCTGAAGCACTGATGAATTTCTCTTCATAATCTCCCAAACAATTCTTAAAAACCCGGAGGGCGCTTTTAGCACCTACAATGCCCTGGAGAGGACTTGAACCTCCACACCCTTGCGGACACATGACCCTGAATCATGCCTGTCTACCAATTCCAGCACCAGGGCAGATGGGAACGAGACCAAGTCGAGATTACTACCATAGGTCAGCCAAGATTGAAACAGCTAGGCAAGTATCCTACTAATATCACTAAGAGAAGACTATCCCCTGCGCTAGAGGCATTGAGTCTCCATAATTAATATTACAGGTCTGACGACGCATGTATTGCTTCCACGAATCTGATCCCGACTCGCGACCCCCTCCGGTATCCTTTTCACCCCCGAAAGCGCCTCCAATCTCGGCGCCGGAGGTACCCATGTTCACATTAGCGATTCCACAGTCACTCCCAGTAGCAGCAAGAAAGCGCTCAGCAGACTGCATATCACGCGTAAAGATCGCCGAACTTAGCCCCTGCCAAACACCGTTATTTAATTCAATTGCATGCGCGAGATCTTTGACCGGCACCACAAACACGATCGGAACAAAATGCTCCTCCTGAAGCAGTGGCATATCCGGCTTGGCTTTGACAATGGTCGGAGCAACATAGAGCTGCGACGGCATCCCCTCTAAAACTTGTCCCCCACATACCACCTCACCGCCCTCGACTACGACCCTAGCCAAAACGGATCGGTAGATTTCCACAGCCCTCTCATTGATCAGCGGCCCCATTAGGTTACCAACTTCTAGCGGATTTCCTATGCGCACTTGAGCGTATGCAAGTTTCAATCGTTCGATTAAAGCATCGCATATATGCTCGTGCGCCAGTATACGCCGAATGCTGGTGCACCGTTGCCCCGCTGTGCCTACCGCGCCAAACAAGATCCCAGCCGTCGCCAGCGACAAGTCAGCATCGGAAAGTACCGTAACTGCATTATTCCCACCAAGCTCCAATATAGAGCGCCCCAGACGCGCTGCGACTGTAGCCCCTACCGCGCGCCCCATCGCACATGATCCCGTAGCTGATACCAGCGGTATGCGCCGGTCTGCAGCCATCCGTTCACCAAGGTGCGGGCCATCTCCGATCACCAACGAAAACACCCCCTCAAAGCCAAATCGCTTGGCAACCTCACGGCACAAAGAATTTACCGCTAGAGCCGATAGGGGCGCTAGATCAGAGGGTTTCCAAACCACCACATCGCCACACACCGCCGCGAGCATCGCATTCCAGCCCCATACCGCTACCGGAAAATTAAATGCAGTAATAACCCCAACGACTCCGAGAGGGTGCCACTGCTCTGCCATGCGATGATCGCGGCGCTCAGATTGAATAATCTTTCCGTACAACTGCCTTGAGAGGCCAACCGCAAAATCCGCAATATCAATGACCTCCTGAACCTCCCCTTCTCCCTCGGGTATAATCTTTCCGGTCTCTAGTGAAATTAAGCGACCAAGCTCTCGTTTGTGATCACGGAGAGAGTTTCCTATCTGACGCACCATCTCACCACGCTCCGGTGCTGGCACTTTACGCCACTCCTTAAACACCTCAAGCACCTCATCAACTACCTTGTCGTAAGTCGCAGCATCAGCGCATGAAACCTCTGCCATAAGCGAGCGATCTATCGGCGATAAGACCTTAAGCTTGCGTGCACTTGGTGAGGCATATGCGCCTTTACCAAAAGCACTAAAACTCAGTCCCTGCGCATACAATGACGAGAGCGAATGATTCATAAGCAGACCCCGTGTAATCTCTGCAAAAAATTAATCCTTGGGAAGGTATAGTGATCTTTAAAAGACTAGATTTCGCTAAGGGTTTCTAGAAATCACTATTCGAAAATAATTCTTGGTCTATTAAACCTAAATTCGGCAGTTAAGACGTATGAAAATCGTGCAGATGCTGGAAATGCACGAAGTATTTTGACCTTTTTGGGTGCGCAACCCTGGCACCGTCAGGGTGCGCGTTCGACTGAGGTCACGCCGAATTCACCGAAAATTCAAAATACAAAGTGATTTTCAGCAGATGCGCCTTTTTCAGACCCGCAACTGCTGATGAAATGGACCCGCCACCTTTCTCAAACGGCTTCGATGAGCCAAATTAAGAGCGTGGTTTAATACAAATCTTAATTACTGAAGAAAAATGGAGGATCCATGGGAGAGATTAGCAGAATCGGTATCGATATTTCCAGAACTGTTTTCCAGCCTCAGCCCTCTGGCCAGGCC
>CAZZLV010000157.1:2849-6071 GCA_964655155.1 uncultured Bdellovibrionales bacterium | reverse complement strand
TTGAAAAACGCTATATCTTTCCACTTGGATACCAGACCAATGGCCAAGTAAAAAATTGGAAACAGCCCGCAGAGGCGGACTAAAAAATACAACTGATTTGCCAGTGTCCGGCATGCCGGTGGAAAATTAGTAAGAGGTCGCGGGATGCCTTACCCCACGACCTCTGTAAACCTAAAAGGGCTCTACAGATTGTTCCCTGAAACACCAGCGCATTTAAGCGCTAGGCGGACTGCACCTTGAGATCCGCCTGAGCTTCCTTCATTGAGAGGCGGATCTTACCTTGACGGTCGATTTCAAGAACCTTGACCATCACCTCATCTCCCTCACTCAAGACATCGTCCACACGACGGATCTTCTCCTCAGCGATCTGCGAGATGTGCACGAGGCCATCAGTACCAGGAAGAATCTCAACGAAAGCTCCGAAGTCAGCGAGACGTTTAACGATCCCCTTGTAGAGCTTACCGACTACAGCCTCCTGCGTCAGGCTCTCGATGATGGCTATCGCATTCTTAACCTTCTGACCGTCGTTACTAGCGATGCTTACCGTACCATCGTCCGTAACCTCCATCTTCACACCGCACGACTCAGTTATCGAACGGATGGTCTTGCCACCTGGCCCAATAACGTCGCGAATACGATCCGGATTGATCTTAATCTGGACGATCCGTGGAGCGTAGCGACTCAAGTCCTTGCGAGAGGAATTAATCGCCTTACCCATCTCTTCAAGGATGTGCAACCGACCCTCACGAGCCTGTAACATCGCCTTATCCATGATGTCACGGCTAAGGCCCTTGATCTTGATATCCATCTGGAGCGCGGTGATACCCTTGGTGGTACCGCACACCTTAAAGTCCATATCGCCCAGATGATCTTCATCACCGAGGATATCAGTCAGAACAACGTACTTGTCGTCCTTCTTGATGAGACCCATTGCAACGCCTGCAACTGGTGCCTTAACCGGAACGCCAGCGTCCATAAGCGCCAGACTCGATCCGCACACTGTTGCCATCGAGCTTGATCCATTGCTCTCAGTGATCTCTGAGACGATGCGGATCACGTATGGGAACTTTTTAATATCCGGAACAACTGCGCGAATGGCTCTCTCAGCCAGGGCTCCGTGACCGATCTCCCGTCGACCAGGGCCACGCATCGGCTTGGTCTCTCCAACAGAAAACGGCGGGAAGTTGTAGTGCAACATGAAGGTCTTGGATGCATCACCCATAAGACTATCAATCCGTTGCGCCTCAGCCTCAGTTCCCAGGGTTGCCACAACGATCGCCTGCGTCTCACCGCGGGTAAACAGCGAGGAACCATGTGTACGCGGTAGCAAACCTACCTCAATAGCGATCGGACGCACGGTCTTGGTATCACGACCATCGAGCCGAACACCCTCATCAAGCGCCAGATCTCGCACGACGTTGTAATGAGTATCCTCAAAAGCCTTAGCGACCAGCTTAGCAACCGCGGCAGCATTAGCATCGCCTTCCTTAACAAACTCCTGCGCCAGGGCCTGTCGAGCCCCACCTACAGCATCGCGCCGCGCCAGCTTCTCAGGAACTTTGATCGCCTCCTTTAGCTTTGGAGTCACGAATGCAACCATCTTGCCGTAAAGCGCCTCGTCATAAGCCTTAGCTGGAGTCTCCATCTTGGGCTTGCCGATCTGCTTTTGCAGCTCAAGCTGCATGTCGTTGATCACCTGGCACTGCTCGTGTGCGAAGAAAAGCGCCTCTAGCACCTCATTCTCAGGAACCTCTTGCGCTCCGCCCTCAACCATTACGATCGCATCACGAGATCCGGCCACGATGAAGTTAAGGTCAGAGTTCACTACCTCACTCTGCTTTGGATTGATTACTAACTTGCCGTTGATGCGGCCAACGCGTACACCCGCGACCGGGCCTTCAAACGGAAGATCAGAGATCGTTAGCGCCGCAGAAGCACCACACATCGCCAAAACATCCGTGTCGTTCTCCTCGTCTGCCGAAAGTACCGTCGCTATGACCTGCACTTCGCGGTGGAAGTTCTCTGGGAACAGAGGTCGACAAGGCCTATCAATCAGGCGCGAAACGAGGGTCTCTTTCTCGCTGAGTTTACCCTCTCTGCGGAAGAATCCCCCCGGTATCTTCCCGGCAGCGTAGGTCTTCTCGAAGTAATCGACCGTTAGCGGAAAGAAATCGACATCCTTTTCTGGCCCATAACATGCGGTTACCAAAACCATCGAATCGCCGTAGGTGACCAGGGCCGAACCGGCGGCCTGCTTCGCGATCTTACCACACTCAATTCGCAGCTTACGCCCGTGAAAATCTCTTTCTACCGTATACATTAGTTTCCTTATACTTTTATGACTGAGCGCCTAAATCCTCTGAATACAGGCGCACTTACTGCGGGATGAACAGAAACCGTTAGACTTTAGCGCACACACCGTGGCTCAACCACTTGCGCTGCCCCTACTTACGGTGCCCCCACTTGCGGTGCACTGTTCAAGTCGGAACACCGCCCCCGTCATCCTAATTCGAGTTACTTACGGAGGCCAAGAGCAGAAATCGTATTACGGTAGCGAGCAACATCCTCGCCCTTAAGGAACCGTAACATCTGCTTACGACGCGAGATTATATCCATCATTCCCTTGCGAGAATGATTATCCTTCGGATACTTCGCAAAGTGATTGGTGAGGATCTCTAAACGTCGGGTCAGTAAAGCGATCTGAACCTCAGGAGACCCACAATCCTGGGAATTTCTCTGAAACTGCTTGACGATCTCTGATGGCTCCTTCTCTGAAAGGCGTAACGAACCAACAGCGACATCTTCCGACGTAAAACCACCCATCTGACGACCTGTGTCAGAGGTCGCATTATCACTTGAGGACATCATCCTAAGCTCCCAAATTTATCAACAAAATCAAGCAGGTATCAGCACCAGCGCCAAACCAACCTGCCGCTCACTTTTATGCTTTCGCAAATACTCCGGTGAACGATACCAATGGCACACAGAAAAGTCAAAGGTGCGCCTAAACTCTCAGCGCGTCGCAGTTCTCTCTATCTTTAAGAGGCCAAAAATGTGCGGAGCTGAACGAAATCTATACGCTCAAATTAATCTGCCCGCACATTTTTATCCTTTTCGAAACTTCCAACTCTTCTGAGTAGATAGCGGGAGAACTGCGATGCTCTGCCAAACTCTCAGCGCGTCGCAGTTCTCTCTATCTTTAAGAGGCCAAAAATGTGCGGA
>CAZZLV010000157.1:0-2749 GCA_964655155.1 uncultured Bdellovibrionales bacterium | reverse complement strand
TTTTCGAAACTTCCAACTCTTCTGAGTAGATAGCGGGAGAACTGCGATGCTCTGCTGACTGCTACTCCAGACCACCACCTGCTCTATGATGGGCTGCTATTCCACGCTCTGTGTGCTCGATAAACGAGACAAAGGCCAATCCGCGAGAGTTGTTGCCGACGAGTGTTTTGGCAAGTGCGACCCGGTCTTTAAAAACTTTATCCTGAGCCTCCGTTCCCTGCGGCGTGAAAACTACCCGATAAACCTCGCGTAAGATAGCTAAATCCTCACGTGTGCCCCCGTTGCGTTCCAGCCCAACACGATTGAGACCCTGAACAGTGGCACGATCGCCTTGGGCCATGCAGTACGGTGGAATGTCTTGTGCCACCATAGCGCCAGCTCCGATCATACAGACTGCTCCCAACCGAACGAACTGATGAATGCCACAGAGACCTCCAATAATGACCCCATCCGCAACAGTCACGTGGCCAGCCAGAGCCGAGCCATTGGCAACCACGCAGCGACTGCCAACGTGCGAGTCGTGGCCAACGTGGGTATTAGCCATAAAGAGGTTCTGGTCGCCGATCGATGTAAGCATACCACCCCCCTGAGTGCCGGGCTGCAGAGTTACACACTCTCGGATGATATTACGGTCACCAATCGTAAGCTCACTCGGCTCACCCTTGTACTTTAGATCCTGTGGTGGAGCGCCAACTGATGCGAACTGATAAACCGTATTGCCATCGCCGATAGTTGTACGACCATCAAGCACAACGTGTGGGCCAACAAGATTATCACGACCGAGCACCACGCAAGGCCCTACAATCGAGTACGCTCCGACCGTGGTGCCCGCACCGATCACAGCACCATCAGCCACTATCGCTGTAGGATGTATTCGAACAGGGCTTTGCGTCATACTCTCCTACGCTGCTGCTGCAGTAATCGTCCCCGAAGCGACGATGGCGCCGTCAACCATGACATCACCTTCCATCACCCAAAGCGGATTTCGTTTGCGAACAGATCTCATAGTAATAGTGAGGGAATCACCGGGCATCACCATCTTCTTCCACTTGAAGCTATCCGCGCCAACCAGATACAGATTCTTGTCTTTGAGCAATACAGGTTCCGAATAACGGGCAAAAACCGCTGCTGCTTGCGCCATAGCCTCGCAGATCAGCACTCCCGGCATGACTGGCTTCTCTGGAAAATGTCCCTCAAAAAAATGCTCATTAGCAGTAACATTCTTGATCGCCACAATGTACGAATCCGGAACTAGATCGATAATCCTATCGATCAGAAGAAATGGGTAGCGATGCGGCAACCACTTGCGAATCTCCATTATATCCATAGTTACCTTTTCCTGCTGCTCAGCCATAGATTCCCCCCCCAGTATTCGCCTCGCTTACAAATCAACCTTACGTTTATCGAGCAACTTAACCACATCCTGAGTGATATCAATCTGCGGGTTTGCGTATATTACCGCCTGTCGATCCTTCTCAAAGATAAAAGAATAACCCTTATCATCTGCGATTTCGTCAACGACCTTTTGTATCTCATCAACCACTTTACGTATCTCTTTGTCGTTGGCCTTGGCTAGCTGCTCCTGCATATCTTGATAGGCCCGCTGAACTTCAAGCTGCTTCTTGCCCAGAGCCTCCCGACGCTCCTCAAGAGCACTTCCCGAGAGTATAGCCGACTGCTTCTGAAGATCAGCCTTGCCCTTCTCAAGGTCAGCCTGCAAATTCGAGAGCTTTACTTTAGCCTTCTGAATCTGGCTCTCCATGTTACTGCGTGCAGCCTTGCCGATAATTGACTCATTGACCACTCGTTGCACGTCAACGATTGCTATCTGCTCCTCGGCGACCGCCACAAACGGCAGATGACAGGATGTCGCCGCGACGGCGACTAGAACTTTCCAATTTCTTCCCAACTTCATAATTAAAACCGCTTAGCCAGCAAGTTAAACCTAAATTCGGCAGTTAAGGAGTATGAAAACGGTGCAGATGGCTAAAAGCACGAAGTATTTTGAACTTTTCTTAAGGCGCAACCCTGGCACCGTCAGGGTGAGCACCGAAAATTCAAAAGACGAAGTGATTTTAGTCAGATGCGCCATTTTCAGACCCGCAACTCCCTAATTTAGGTTAAAAGATTACCTGCTCTCTTGCTGGCTGTCGAGAGGCTCGAACGAATGATTTTCTCATCTTAACTGCCCAGCAGTTAGCTAAGTTGTTATTCACGCTTACAGGGTAAGAAGGCCAATTTCAGTGTATCTGCTGCGTATTTACCTTGCATCTTAACAGTGGGTTGCTATGCGAATAATAGTGATTTGCAAAAGTCCGTGCCAGTAAAACTGGCAAGGCTTTTGCCATACATTACTATAGGTTGTTGTTTCGATTCGCATCCGCGAATCGATAGCGTTTTCCAAAAGCCGCTATATCGCTCATGACTTTTGAAAAACGCTATACACACGGCCGGGGTCAGCAGCAGTGATTTTAAACGGCTCTTCGTGGAATCGAGTGGGTAGAATTGGCGTTTCCGGACGTGAACATGCTCGTGCACGTAAAGATGAACGTATCCGAAGAAGTGTGATCACACCCCTGAGGGCAAAGTTTTGAAAGCATGGCACCAATCCGTGTAAGCAAAAGCTTTGCGGTGCGATATTCGTCTGGCGAAAGGTGGGTAAGAGCTTTAAACTTAAATTCGGCAGTTGCGGGTCTGAAACTGGCGCATCTGACTAAAATCACTTTGTCTTTTGAATTTTCGGTGCTCA
>CAZZLV010000156.1:0-6128 GCA_964655155.1 uncultured Bdellovibrionales bacterium | reverse complement strand
CGATTCGCGGACGCAAATCAAAACAACAACCAACAGTGATTTACGGCAAAAGCCTTGCCAGTTCTACTGGCGAGGATTATTGCAAGCCACTATAGGCCTTTGGCGACTCACCGCGTTCTGGTCTCTTGGCCTTGAACGTATTGCTAAACAACGCTGCTCCGAAAATGAAGGCGAGCGGATACAAAGGCATCAGGTAACGAGGGAATTTAACCTGAAAATATCCAGTAGCGGCGAAAAAGACCGCTAAAAATATTAACGGAATAACCTCTGATGATATCGGCTGGGATAAAAACTCTCGTCTTAATACCTTTTCGAGCGACTCGATACTAATCCTAACGAAGGCCACTAGGATTCCCAAGGCCGAGATGCAAAATAGCGGCCACCCCATCGTGTAAGAGAACATCTGTTTTAGGTGGTAGAGATAGGGAAGAGTGTGTTCGTACTGTATTGTGTACGGCGGCCGCCAGTAACCACGCACCATATTAGTCTGTTCGCGAGTGTGATGTTGGAATGTTTGAAAGTCTAGAATCGCGTACGGTTCCGCAGCCACAAAAACCAGAACTCCGAGGCTAAGAGCTGCTAAGAGGTATGAAAGAGGTTGTGAGTTTTTTCTGAGCAAATAGGAGCTAAATGCTAGAAACGGAACGGCAAGCGGGAGGAGACATGCCGTCTCAACAATCTGGTATCCGAGCACCCGTGGATAGCCCTTCCAGTAAATTAGTTTCAAGACAACCAAAAAAATCAGTGTGTTCGTCACGAAAATTCCAAGCGCCTTGAGAGGTCTCTGCCAGTTGTTGAAGACCAGCCAGTCCCGAGCAACCGAGATCGCTACAACAAAGACCAGAGGCACAAAAAGAAACGCCGAACTAATCTTGGTTGCAGTTGCCAAACCTGCGCAGGCCCCAAAGAGTAGGTGCGCTCGAAGGCTACCACGCTCGTGTGCCTTCACAAGAGCGATCAGGGATATAAGTGAGAGGGTAGTTAGAGTGATATCGCTGGTAAAGAACCGCGAAAGCTGCAGATGAAAAACGTTCAATGCCAGGAGCGTAGCCGCAATTAACCCTACGACTGACCTGCGGTACAAAAGCAGTGCAAGGTAGTACGACAGTCCGATCGCTGCGGTACCCATCAGGATGCAAAACACCCGACCGGCTACAAAAAGCCCGTCATAGGTTGCTGCTTGGGCCCAGAATGGCTTTAGTATCTGTGAAAACCCCCAAGCTGCATAGAAAGAGAAGCTGCCGTATGCGAATGACTTGGGATTCATTCCATTGGCCTCAAGTTGCGAGGTTACCTGCACCATATGGCGTTCATCAGGGTGAGTTCCCAGCGCATGGTGTAGGCCGGTCCATCTCAGAGTGAGGCCGAGAGCGATAATTGCTACGAGAATCAGAATATCCCACCGTGGCGATATTAACCAACGGATGTGCTGTTCTATGCCAGAAGGTGACGTGGTTGACATATTTCCAACGTTAACCGGTTCGCGCTAGGGGGACAACCGGGTTTTTTATAGCGTTTTTCAGAGGTCATCAGCGATCGAACGGCGCTTGGAAACGCTATCGATTCGCGGATGCGGATCAAAACAACTACCTATAGTGATTTACGGCAAAAGCCTTGCCATTTTTACTGGCACGGACCTTTGCAGATCACTATAGGATCATGAAAGGCTCACTCGCTAGGGTTGCGGATAAAGATCTGGTCTCGCCAAATGCCTCAGAACGGTGAATCATAAGGGCATGAAACTGGTTAATTTTCTAAAGCGTCGGTGCGGGGCTGTTATACTTGTTGGTGTTGTGGCCTATTGTTTTGTATACGCTATGGCCTTCGTGCAGCTTTACAGTATGGAGCATCCGTACAAGGTTGCATCCGAGTGGATCTTTGCCAACGTGCCGGCTGGCTCTCGGATTTCAAGTCCACACTGGGATGATAAAGTGCCTGTAGGTATCCCAGGTAAAGATACTGCGATATATCAGATGAACGGGCGTGATTTTGAACTGCCCGTGTATGAGCGCGATACGCCACAGATGATTGAGACGATTGTGAAGCGCGTAGCCGCATCTGACTACCTAACTTTTGCTACACCGCGAGCGGCAGATTCTATTCCGCGCATACCAGATGAATATCCTTATACAACAGCGCTCTTAAGGCTTTTGTGGGGAGAGAAGCTAGGCTTTACCCTAGTCCACGCTACTAAAAATCGACCAGCGTTTTTGGGCTTTGTATTTAACGATGATTTAGCTGACGAGAGCTTTTCTGTGTATGATCACCCTAAGGTTGTGGTGTTTAAAAATGAAGAACGCCTCTCTGCACATCAGATTTTGGAACGTATACTGAACGTAGCGCGCTTTGAACCGCTCCCGCAGATGAGTGACATGTTGCTTATGGATCGGGGAGGATGGGCACCCAGAGCGCAGCTGTGGCGTTCTGAGTGGAGCTCATACCTGAGAGCGCTTGGTGTTGTCGTAATGCTTGGGATAGCTACGTGGATAGTAGTTGGTAATCGGTTCAAACGGCTCTCGGATAGTGGAATAGGCGTGTGTTTTATCGTGGGCGTATTCGGCACTGCTTTAGTAGCTTGGGTTGGCAGCCTATTGCAGGTGGTGCCGCTTACACGCGCAGGTGGAGCTTTGATAGTTTCGTTGGTAGTGGTGCAGGCTCTGCTTAAGTTAATTTTAAGTCGATCTACCCAGCAGAGAGTAGTCCAAGCCCTTGGATCGCACGGAGTCGGGGCGATCGCTGCTGTGTGTATTGGTGCTGTTGTGGTGCTTGTTATGCGTAGTTCGGATGCTACGCTGTTTGGTTCAGGTGAGCATGTTGAGGCTGCGTATCTGAGCTACCTGATGCGGAACGAAGAGACCGTGCCGATTGATCTCTTTGACTCCAATCAAAGGTTGCCGGCGGTATTTGTAGATCGTTTTGTTCTTGGCTGGTTCCTTAAGGTCGTTGGTACTCCCGTTGTGGCGGCGCTCACTACTTCATCTGTAGTTTTAGGTGGAATGCTAGCAGGTGTTTTGTACTCGGTTTTAGTGTCAATAATAGGCAGATCCCGCCCCGCGCTAGTTGGCGTACTTATTCTGATCATACCGTTAGTTTACGGGCTGCATATCTTTCGTGAGGTGACGAATAATCCTATAGCATTGCGAGTTGGTCGCAGTAGTATGGGGGGTAACGAGGATCTGGTGCGTTGGGTTCACAGAGAGCTTTCGGCAACACCGATCTTACTGGAGGCTTGTGATGGGGAAGAGCCGCTGAATGTAGCAGTTTCTGTAGGGCTTCCAAGCTTCAGGGAGTTAAGTTCAGGAGAGAGTGCTCCGGTCTGTTCGCTCGACGATCCGGAACAGGTGTATCGCCGCATGATGGCTCTCGGTCTGGAGCTATTTGTGACCCCATCTGCGGACGCAGCGTCCAATTCAACTGCTCGTAGTCGGTATGATAAGTTCTCAAGTAGGCCGGATCTCTTCGCGCTAGTTTTCGAAGACCAGCGTCTGGCGCTCTTTGTATCTTCGTTTTCTAGATATTACCCAAGTAGTGGAGCTCCGGATCGAGTTCAACAAGCCTCATACTGATACGCTCTGGTCATGGGCTCTCTGTCGATAGTGTGGTAACCTTTCCAGCTGTAGCGATTTACAAAAGCCCTCGCCAGTTTTACTGGCACGGACTTTTGCAAATAACCATTGAGTCGGACTTTTTACGGAATTTCGGAAAACGCTATAAAAGCCAGTCAAAAGAGCGGGAGGGAGATAAGAAAAGTGGGTGATCCAGTTTATAGCTCTGATAGCAATCAATTCCGTGGTCAGAACAAAGCTTTTGATTCAGCTGTAAGCAACTCTTCAACCGCTGCGGAGGCTGTGCAGGGTAAGAGTTTCAGTCAAGGAGACGATTCTATTGGCAAAGCGACCAAAGTCTGGTGGGTCGCTACTGTACTCCTGCTCTTTATGGCTGGCACCTTTGGCGTCACTACGTATCTTGGGGCTGAGCAGGAGTGGGTGCGTATTCTTCGTGCATTTGCTGAGGCGGCTACTGTTGGTGCCTTGGCCGACTGGTTTGCCGTTACGGCGCTCTTTCGTCGACCGCTGGGTCTGCCGATCCCGCACACCGGAATTATTCCGAGCAATAAGTCGCGGATCGGAAAAAGTTTGGGACTGTTCGTGCAGCGCAACTTTCTGACCGAGGAGGTGCTAGAAGGACAGGTAGTAAATATCTCAGGCAGCTTTGCGCGCTTCCTTCAGAGTCCCGTTAATCGTGAACGGATTGTGCAGCGAGCGAGAGCCCTAGTGCCGCAGTTGCTTGAGGTTGCGAGTGATGCTGAGATTAAATCCTTTTTGAGTCAACAGGTGGAAGATCTCATTCGACGTACGGATCTAGCGCGTGGTTTGGCTAAGTTTCTACGCACATTAACTTCGAACCATATGCATGAGCTCTTGCTGGATGAGGTCATTGGGCAGCTACAGGGATTGTTTCGATCGAATCAGATCTGGTTTCGCTATCAGCTTCGTCAAGCAACGCCCTGGTTTATCCCCGAATTCGTAGATCGTAAGATCTTCGATGCAATCGCTGCCAAGACCGAGCAGACCCTATCTGAAGCGCTAAAAAATAAGAATCATGAGTTGCGCCAGCGGCTCTTAAATGCCCTCTATAGCTTAATCATCAGGCTGGAAACCGCAGATGATCTGCGAAGAAGGGGCGATGAGTTAAAGGTTGTGTTACTTAGTAGTGAGGTTTTTCGTGAATACATAGCAGCCGTGCGCGATACATTGCTTGCTGGAATCGATGCCGATGTTAAGGATCGCGACTCGCTTTTGCTTGCTTCGCTGCAGCGCGTGCTCCAAAATACCGTAGATACCCTGTCGTCTTCGGCGTCTCTTCAGCGTAAACTCAATCGTTTTGTCCGAAATATACTAAGCACACTGATAGGAAATGACAGCACGTTTGTGGCTGACCTAATATCAAAAACTATCGATGGTTGGGATTCGAACACCCTCGTCAGTAAGCTGGAGGAAGAGGTTGGAGCCGACCTTCAATATATCCGCATAAATGGGACCCTAGTGGGTGGATTAATCGGCGTAGTGCTATATGCCTTGAGCAGCATGGTGCGCTGATACTCTAACGAGGAGCGGTAGCTGGTCAGGGTGTATGACCGGTTAGTAATCACAGTGCCTGACTTTGGGTTAGGCGGCCCGTCACTATTTTGCCGGCCTAGCATTAAACAAGGCGGTTGCAACATCCCAATTCAGCACCTTCCAGAACGAATCTATGTAGTCAGCTCGACGGTTTTGATAATTCAGGTAGTATGCGTGCTCCCAAACATCGAGACCGATTATTGCGTGCTTGCCCTCCATCAGAGGATTGTCCTGATTAGGTGTTGAAGTTATCGCCAAAGAGCCATCCTGATTAGCTACTAGCCATGCCCAGCCTGAGCCGAAACGGCCGAGAGCAGCGGTCTTGAATCTTGCTTTAAACTCATCAAGATTGCCGAACGTAGCATCGATCGCCTTGGCAAGCTCTCCCGATGGGGAATCGCTGCCCTCCGGGGTAATTAGACGCCAGAACAGGTCGTGGTTCCAGTGTCCTCCACCATTATTCCTCACCGCCGTACGAATCATCTCAGGGACGGTGTCCAGGTGGCCCAGAATCTCTTCAAGGCTTTTAGAGAGGATAGCGGGTTGATCTTTGAGGGCATTGTTGAGATTTGTCACATACGTTGCATGATGCTTGCCGTGGTGAATCTCCATAGTACGAGCATCGATGTGAGGCTCGAGAGCGTCGCTCGGGTAGGGCAGTGGTTTTAGTTCAAATGTCATCGTAGCCTCCTAATTTCTGTGCATAAGCCGCAAGCCAAATGGTCTGCCAAGCGGCAGATGCGCCATTTTCAGGCCCGCTGCTCCGAAATGCCGGGTAACAGCTCTCTACTTTTAGCTCTCCCCGGCAGGGCCTGGCAAGAACTTTCTGCAGTTGCGCAGTATGCTGTATGCTGTGTGCTGAATGTTGCTAGCCAGAAAGGCCGACGGACATGAGGGGGCATTTTGTAACTACTCACCGGTTTTAAACGTTGTGGTTCATGCTTCCTGTTTCAACCTCAATTCGGCAGTTAAGGAGAACGAAAATGGAGCAGGTGGCTAAAAGCACCA
>CAZZLV010000155.1:0-6132 GCA_964655155.1 uncultured Bdellovibrionales bacterium | reverse complement strand
GGTGCTTTTAGCCACCTGCGCCATTTTCGTTCTCCTTAACTGCCGAATTTAGGATAATAGGGGGCTAACGTTATAGTTGGTACATTGGCTTGGGGGCTATAAAATAACTAATATAATCAAGCGCTTGCAGGCTAGAGTTCCTCTATGACGCAAGGTAACAAGTATCACAGCGACTCAATACGGGCTAATACCGCCTGCGCCTGCTGGCGTATCTCATCCTTGTCAGCGGCGGACATCTTTTTAAGTAGTTGATAGCCCATGCCTATTCGTGGGTTGTTTGAGAGCTGCGGCTCGTGACGCATTAGGAAGTCCCAGTAGAGTGAATTAAATGGGCAGGCGCGGTCACCGGTTCGATCCTTAAAGCGGTAGTAACACGAGCTACAGTAGTTTGACATCTTGTTAATATACTGAGCACTTGAATGGTATGGCTTGGTGCCCACTATTCCCCCGTCAGCAAACTGACTCATGCCGCGAGTATTAGGAAGTTGGACCCACTCCAGCGCATCGATGTAGATGCCTAAGTACCAGGCATCGACCTCATCTGGGTCAAGTCCGGCCATGATAGCGAAATTACCCGTGACCATCAGACGCTGGATGTGGTGTGCATATCCGTGGTTTAGCGATTGGCCAACGGCGTGTCGTACACAGTTCATCTTCGTATCACCATCCCAAAAGTAGTGAGGTAGTGGTCTGGACGCATTGAGTACGTTCAATGTTTTGTACTTGGGCATGTGCGCCCAGTAGATGCCACGCATAAATTCGCGCCAACCTACTATCTGACGCACAAATCCTTCGACCTGCGGGAGTGAGATAGCACCTTCACTTGTCTCATAGGCTGCGATCGCAGCTAAGGCTACTTCAAGGGGTGAGATATGCTTAACGTTAAGCGAGAACGAAAGCCTTGAGTGAAAGATGAATGGATAGTCAGTATGCATAGCATCCTGATACGAGCCAAACTCTGCTAGCAAGTGTTTACAAAAATACTGCAATACTGAGAGCGCCTCTGCGCGCGTAGCCGGCCAGGGAAAATCGCTAGCTAAAATTGATCCTAACGTCGGAATGTTGTAAGCACTAATAAGACTTACGAGATCACTCACATCTCGAGTAAAAGCAAGCGGGGGAGGGGGTTGAAGAGTTTTTGGCAGCTTATTGCGGTTCTCTGAATCAAAATTCCATCGACCACCGATAGGCTTTCCATCTTCGAGTAGGAGATCGTACTTTGTGCGCACTGCTCTGTAGAAGGTCTCCATGACATAACGCTTGTGTCCTGCAAAGACTCGCGTAAAGAATTCCGGTTCAACCATGAAGTGTTCTGATGAAACCACCTTTGAAGGCACAGAGATGCGTTGCGTCATCGCGCGTAGGTTTTGCATCACGCGGTACTCATCTGGTTGTTGATACTCAAAAGCGGAGTACTCACTTTTTTCGAGCAACATTTCGATATTGCTCTCCAGAGAGTGCATATTGCTCGGGTCATCCAGCTTAATATAGTGAACAGTAAAGCCACGACTTCGCAGCTCATCTGCAAAAAGCCGCATAGATAGGAAGAATGCGACAACTTTCTGAATATGATGACGCACGCACTCAGCCTCTGCTCGAACCTCCATCAGAACGTAATCAGCAAGGTGTGGAGGTTCTCTAAACCAGGAGTGAGAAGCGTTTAGCTGATCTCCCAATACGAGCCGTAGTATGCGCTTAGGTTTCACCATAGGATTTAATCCGACATCTTATTTCGCTGACACCTTTCGCTACAGTACACAACGCGTTCCCAGGTGGTTCGCCAGCGTTTGCGCCAGGAAAAAACCCGCTGACACACCGGACATACCTTGGTCGGAAGTTGAGCTTTGAGCCCGCTCAGCGGTTTCTTTGAAGAGCGCATTCAGTAACGATAGCACCCAGAGCGGCTAGCTTCTAGAGCTCTTGGAGATTTGAGAAGACCTGGCCCGAGCTACAGTATTTGAAAAAGTCTGTGCCAGTACTAAATCACTATAGGTCGTTGTTTTGATTCGCATCCGCTAATCTATAAGGCTCCCTAAACGCCTCTATTGAGCTAAGGAATTTTGGAGAACCCTATAACTCTTCCCCATAAACTGCCGTAGCGTTATACTCTCCACCTGCCATGAAAAAACCCTTGCCATTTACCCGAGCTGATATAGAACGGATCATCCAGGATTATCCGACACCACTGCACGTATATACTCAAAGAGAGATGGTTAAAAACGCTGTCGACCTGTGTGCAGCCTTCGCCTGGAATAGGGGGTTTAAGGAGTACTTCGCGGTTAAGGCGGCGCCCAACCCATTTTTGATGAAGATCCTTCGATCCTGCCAATTAGGTATGGATGCTAGCTCGCTAGCAGAGCTTGAGCTTAGCCAGTTGGTCGGGGCCCGGGGCGAAGAGATTATGTTTACATCTAATAATACTCCGGAATCGGAGTACCGTCGTGCACGTGAGCTGGGAGCGATCATTAACCTCGATGATCTAACTCACATCGATTATATTCATGCTAGTGTTGGCATGCCGGAATTAATCTCGTTTCGACTTAACCCCGGAGATGCGCTTGGTGGTTCTGAAATTATTGGCCATCCAATAGAAGCCAAGTTCGGACTGACGCGTGAGCAATTAGTTAAAGCCTACAGAGCTGCCAGAGAGTGCGGAGCAAAACGGTTTGGATTGCACACCATGCCGATCTCCAATAACCTCGATATATCCTACTTTCCGAAAACAGTTAAGCTACTCCTTGAAATAGCGCTAGAGCTACATCAGCAGCTAGGTATTACGATCGAGTTTATAAATATGGGTGGTGGACTAGGTATCCCCTATCGCCCAGAAGACCAGCCGATCGATATAGCTAAACTGAGTCGGTCGATACAAGATACTTTTCGACAGATACTATCCGGGACGGCACATGCTGAGCCAAAGCTGTTTATGGAGTGCGGTCGCTATATCAGCGGCCCGTACGGATTTCTAATTACCCGAGCGATTCATACAAAGGATATCTACCGCAGATTCATAGGTGTTGACGCGAGCATGGCTAACCTAATGCGCCCGGGTATGTACGATGCCTACCATCACATCACGGTGATGGGAAAAGAGAACGAACCACATTCGGAAGTATACGATGTAGTGGGCTCGCTGTGTGAAAATAACGACAAGTTTGCCAGACAACGACGATTACCGAGGATACATCCGGGCGATATTCTGGTCATCCACGACACAGGTGCTCACGGACATTCCATGGGCTTTAACTACAACGGTAAACTTCGATCTGCTGAGGTACTTATCCGTAGTGATGGCTCTGTTATGCAAGTCCGCCGAGCTGAAACGATCGATGACCTTTTCGCTACCCTTGAGCTGGATCGAGTTGAAGGGTTCGTAGTATGAAGTTCGTTAAGTACCACGGACTCGGAAATGACTACATCGTGATGGTGGCAGAAGAGGTCGCTCTACCGCTAACGCCCTCGTGCATACAACGTATCTGCGATCGAAATTTGGGGCCTGGCTCTGATGGTATTGTTCTCGTAGAGACCGAAATTAAGAGAGTCAGGGCCTCGCTATCCGAGCAGCCCCCCCCTTCTACTCCTGACTTAACTACCCCGAGTTTTATAGTGCGGATATTCAATCCAGATGGTAGCGAAGCCGAGAATAGCGGTAATGGAATGCGTATCGTAGCACGTTTTCTGTTTGACACTGGCTTAGTTGGAAAAGCTCCATTCAACTTGCTTGTTCGAGGTGAGCGTAAGATTACGGCTCAGATAATCGATCCGCAGCAGGCAATAACCGTCGATATGGGGCAGGCATGCTTTACTAGCACAGAGATCCCAGTGGCTGGAGCTACTCGAGAGGTGATCGGCGAAAGGCTGGAGATCCTCGGCGAGGAGCTAACAATAAATTGTGTCAGCGTTGGAAATCCACACTGTGTCATAATTGGTCGGCCAGACATCAAGGACGGCGCCCAGCGGCTTGGGCCATTTATAGAGGTTAATGAGCGGTTTCCGCGGCGCACAAACGTTCAGTTCGTGCATTTAATTGACCGCTCTAATATTCGAATTGAGATCTGGGAGCGCGGAGCAGGCTACACGCTGGCATCTGGTTCGAGTGCAAGCGCTGCTGCATCAGTGTGCCGTAAGCTAGATTTAGTTGATTCGCCTGTGCTAGTGCATATGCCTGGAGGTTCGCTCCAGATCACGGTAGCCCATGATTATACAGTTAAATTGACTGGCCCAATTACTAGGGTATGCGAAGGAGAGATCGATAGTGAGATCTTCGCCTGGGGTGTCAATCAGGATAGCACGCAAGGTTTGCAATTAGCTGAAATAATACCCCAAGATACTTATACGCACGAAACGCAGCAGATCCTCGAGCGCGCACGAGCTGACGGAATTAAAGTTACTGGAATAACCAGCGATTCTCGTACAGTGAAGGAAGGAGATATTTTCTTCGCCATCAGCGGAGCAAAGCATGATGCACGATTGTTGGTGAATCAGGCATTTGATCGTGGCGCTAGGGTCGTCGTCTGTGAGGGCAATCTGCCGATTCCACCTAATGGGCTTGTCATACCGGTGAAGGATATTCGAAGGTCGCTTTCATTCGCAGCTCACGTATTTTACCGTAAGCCCAGTTTAGCAACGACTAATATCGGCATTACTGGAACTAGTGGCAAGACCTCTGTTGCCTGGATGTTGGCGCACGCGCTGCATCTTCTAGGCAAACGCACTTTTATAGGTGGAACCCTTGGCTATACAACACTCGAACCGGGTGACAGCCCCGAGGCACTTCCACGAGTGGAGCTTCAAGAGCTTGGTAATACAACGATCGATCCGATTACAGTTCACCGCCTGATGGCTGATGGGCTACGACGTGGTGTACAGGCGGCGGTGTTTGAGGTGACATCTCAGGGGATAGTTCAGCGCAGAATGCGTGATGTCGCCTGGGATGGTGTGATCTTTACAAATCTCTCACGAGATCACATGGACCTTCACGGCACTATGGAGGCTTACGAAGCGGCTAAGAGCGAGCTTTTTACCACAGACCTTATTGGTAGCTCCAAAGCAGGGCGCTTTGCGGTGATTAATATAGCTGATGCAGCCGGAGCAAGGCTTGCAGCTTTGATGTCGCAGAGATATCCAGAGATACGCCTAGCAACGCTAGCTCTTGAAGATACAGCAAGTGCGACTGCGACCTACAAAATACATGACCTTAGTGCATCGGTTACTGGATTGTCGTTTCGATTATTGGGCAACGGTAAATCGATTGAAGTTAGGACACCAGCTATCGGGACGCACAACGTGTACAATGCAGCTTCTGTAGCGGTGGCGCTGATAGAACTTGGCTACTCAGCGAGAGAGATCGAGCAGGTGTTAGCTAGAGTTCCAGTAGTTCCTGGTCGTCTCGAACCTGTAATAGGAGCGCGTGTGCCAGTTTTCATTGACTATGCTCATAAGCCGGATGCACTTGAAAAGGTTCTCACTTTCTTGCGACCTGTGTGCGCTGGGCGCCTAATTTCGGTGTTTGGGTGCGGTGGTGAGCGTGATCAGGGCAAGAGGCCGATTATGGGGGAGCTTTCATACCGCTTGGCGGATCTGACCGTCGTCACCTCAGATAATCCTCGTAGTGAGGAGCCGCAATCGATCGTCCAGGCTATCGTGGCTGGAATCCCTAATAGTAGCCAAGCGCTAAGATCCGGCTCCCTTATGGTTGAAGTTGATAGACGCAAGGCGATCGAGTATGCGCTTAAAGTAGCCAAATCAGACGATATAGTCCTTATAGCTGGTAAGGGTCACGAGCCATACCAGGAGATTCATGGAGTAAAGTATCCCTTTAGTGATATCGCAATCGCGCAGGAGATATCAGCAACTCTGAGTAAGTCTTAAGCGGTTCTCAATACATAATCCTAAATTCGGCAGTTGCGGGCCCGAAAACAGCGCATCTGCCTAAAATCACCTTGTCTTTTGAGTTTTCGGTGATTTCGGCGTGAGCTCAGTCGAACGCTCGCTCTGACTGTAGCAGAGTTCAAGCCTCCAAAAAGCTCAAAATACTTCGTTCTGTTATAGTGATCTGCAAAAGTCCGAGCCAGTAAAACAGACAAGGCTTTTGTCGTAAATCACTATAGGTTGTTGTTTTGATTCGCGTCC
>CAZZLV010000154.1:0-6134 GCA_964655155.1 uncultured Bdellovibrionales bacterium | reverse complement strand
AGTAGCCCGGCTTCAGTCTGAAGAAAGAGAAGTAGCCCGGCTTCAGTCTGAAAAAAGAGAAGTAGCCCGGCTTCAGTCTGAAAAGAGAGTAGCCCGGCTTCAGTCTGAAGAAATTTACACACTTTGAGTTACAGATCGTTAGCCCACAGGCCACTCAGCAGACTTTATCCACTTAGCGGCTTTTGCCCACTAGCAGTTTTGCTTCCTTGGGCATCGCAAGCCATGAACGTTGAGATGATCTAGACTCTGATGCCATTGCGTTGAAAAGAGGGTCGGCCTGCCCTAAGGTGATAACCTTGCCGTTATCTAGTTGTACCAGCATCGATTGCTTAGAATCGCTAGTGTGCACATCGGCACTAGAGAGCTCATGCAGATAGTAGCGCGGATTAAGCCCTAGCTGGTGTAGCGCAACTGTTGCTTGGGCGTAAAGTTCCTGTTTGTGTTGCTCTGATTCAGTTCTAATTGTCTTAAACAGCTTGCGATTGAGAATCCTTTGGCCAAGATCCCGGAGCACTGTGTCCTCACTCTTTGCCCAACGGCTTAAGTGATAACGCCACCACGACTCGCGCATTGAGAAGATGGCATCAAGACTTAAATCTGCCACCGTCCGTGCAGACAAAGCCTCCTGCATCGTCTCATCCTTGAAAGCCAAAGCATCACCAAGATCTCTAGCGCGGTCGACAATGGCTCGATTCAAAGTATCGGCGGCAAGGAGCACTCGATGTTGGTATACCTGGCGATACATGGCATGCCGCGATACGGCGAAGTGCATCATGGCATCAAGACGATTCTCCATCAGTGCAAGTTGTCTATCTGCCGTAATCACAATTGAGTCTGCTAATGCTGGAATATTGTATTTGCCGTAGCTGACTCCTGCGAGAATACTGTCGACTGCCGACCAATTACCTCGATCCACATTCCAGCCTCCTCCTGAGATTAGCTGCCAGGTCCATGCTGGCACTTGATCGCTTTCAGATAGAATCGATAATACCTGAGAGCGGAGATCCGGCGCAAAGGCATCGCAGATAGAGCTGATCTCCGGATCGTTATCAATTACCAGCTCTGCAAGAGTCTCGTGAGAATCTGGTTGGCCTGGGAACCAAGTCTTGAATGCCGTGTGAGAGCCCGGCGCCATGTGCCCGATATCATGCAGTAACGCGGCTACTAGTATAGCCGGCCGGAATTTAATAACCTCGTGATAGTCCACTTGATGATCGGCTGCGCTTTGATTCTGTGTGTTGCGATACCGCGCAGCTAATTTGCTTAGCACGAGTTTGGCCAGATACGCGACCCCCAAACAATGTCCAAAGCGTGAATGCTCTGAAAACATATACACCAGGCGCGTGTTTGCAGTTTGACTTATGTCACGTAATCTCTGAAACCAGGTGGTATCAACCAGATCCAGTACCAGCCTCTCATCAGGGTCTTCGGGCGAGAATGAGATTGATTGGTGGACAACGTCTGCAAAAGTGACCTCTGCCATGTAGTGCGCTCCTATTTTTCCGATGCCAGTAGTGGTATTGGTCGTTGTGCCACCACTGATATTCCAAAACTATCGAGTCCTACCAGATTCTTCTGGGTTGATGAAATAAGTTCAATCTTTGAAATCCCCAAATCTCGCAATATCTGCGCGCCCACTCCATACTCTCGCATGCCTGACGACAGCGGAATAGTGGCTGGGGATATTGAGTTCGATGCCACCTTCGCGGCATGCTCTGCTAAAGAGTTCCGTCGCAAATATAGAAGAACTCCGCTGCCACGCTCAGCAATCGCACGTAGAGCGCCTATTATCTGTTGTCGTGATGCCGGTGAGGAGCCTCCAAAAACGTCAGCTACTGTATTTTCCACCTGAACTCGAACGAGTACCGGCTGATCAGACGAGATATCTCCCTTTACCAATGCGACGTGTTCAACATCGTGTATAATTGAGCGATAGGCGATCGCCCGTACCGTACCAGCTTCGCGAGTTGGTAGATTCGCCTCTGAAAGCCGAGCAACTAAGGGCTCGCGCAAGAGACGGTATTGAATAATCTCCGAGATCGTGAAAGCTGGAAGTTTATGTGCTAACGCCCAGTCGCTGGCGGCATCCGCAGAGATGAGATCGCCACGAGAGTTCAAAAAATCAACAAAAAGCGCAGCATCATGGAATCCCGCAAGAGTTACTATATCAAGGGCCGCCTCAGGAATTCCTGATTTTACCACACTGCCACCTTGTTTTGTGCCAACTGGGAATATGTGGCCCGGTTTTACAAGAGCTCGAGGATGAGGTAACGCCGCCCCAAGCACCGAGATCGTGGTAGCTCTGTCTGAGCTGCTGATACCAGTGGACACACCTTCTCGCGCTTCGACTGATATGTACTGATTCAGTATTCCAGAGAGATTGCGACTGTCAGTGGATATCTGTGTGTTGAGCATTGGAGTGAGCATAAACGCCGCAGCACGGTCGGGTGAGATAGCGACAAAAGTTAAACCACCGGTTGTCGCTATAATTAAATTAACTTCATCAGCACTGATATTGTGCGCCGGGGCTACAAGCACCGAACGGTTATCGCCAACATCATCACGGAGCACACACAGTCTTGAGCTGGCAAATTGTGCTAGCTGTTGTTCGCAGGTCGTCATCCGCCGAATTACACCAGAGTTTCAAGCCAGAGTCACTGGCGGAGATGTTGGTTAAACCTAAAAACAGCAGTTGCGGGTCTGAAAATGGCGCATCTGCCCAAAATCACTTTGTATTTTGAATTTTCGGTGACTTCGGCGTGAGCTCAGTCGAACACTCACCCTGACGGGGCCAGGGTTAAAGCCTTATGAAAAATTCAAAATACTTTGAGCTCTTAGCCATCCGCACCATTTTTATCCACCTTAACTGCCGAATTTGGTATAACGTATTGTTTATATTAGTCTTAATTGCGCCAATTTTACAGTACGATCCGGCACGGCAGTTCCAAATTAAGCGCTAAAATAAAATAGCGTTCAAGAAAAAAAGTGGCAGCACCGAAACTACTTTTAGGCCAAGGAAGGCTTGAGTTTAGCGGGGTAGTCGCAACGATCTAATCGCGGCGATCGATAGGGATCTGCAAAAGTCCGAGCCAGTAAAACTGGCGAGGCTTTTGCCGTAAATCACTATAGGTTGTTGTTTTGATTTGCGTCCGCGAATCGATAGCGTTTTCCAAAAGCCGCTATAACGCTATGGACTTTTGAAAAACGCTATAACCGCAGTGATGTAACAGTAGTAAAGAAGTACAGGAAGTCAGCAGTATGGAAACTGAAATTGTAGAAGTCAAGATTGCCGAAGTTAGTGATTCAGATAGAGAGATAATTAGAGCCCGCAGGACGGCGTTTGTAGCCAGATTTATCGTTCTGAGGGAGGGAAAACGAACTAAAGCTCACAGAGCCATAGAGATGATGGAGTGGGAAGAGCTCACGACCGTAGAGGAATTGGCCGGAAAATTCAGGCAAGCATTCGTTGATAATGGTGATGTAATGATGCCTGTCGATCGTGATCTACGCCGCGCCCTTGCGCATTCGTATCGCTCACTAAAATTTTTCGTCCAAGAGTATTCTCGCCGAGCCACTCTGGATTTTGTGGCCGCCCTAGAAGACTATGGGTACTCCAATGAGCTGCTCTTTTCAGATGATGACCAACCGCGCTCAGGAGGTTGGCGCCTTCCGCGTGAACTGAAAAGAATCAAAACCGAGCGAGAAAACGGCCCGAAAGCGACTCAGGCCGCAATTCGCAAAACTCGCAAGAGTGCTGGGCAGAGCAGCCAGATTTGAGTTGGAAATAGTCGCTCGACCTGTATTGTAGGTATGCCGCGCATATGCAGGCCACCTTACGAGGCTTTGGCCATCTTTAGGTCATTAGTAGCGCGACTCAGCTTTGGTAGACTTCTTAGCTCCAGCGAGAGCGAAGTGCACGCGACGGTTCTTGGCATGAGCCTCCTCTGATTGGCTAGGATCGAGGGGGATCTCCTCACCATAGCTAATGGTCTCTATGCGTGAAGAAGCGACACCCATAGCGATTAAAGCGGATTTAACAGCTCGCGCTCTTTCAGCTCCCAGCGCCATGTTATACTCTGCCGTACCGCGTTCATCGCAGTGGCCTTCAAGGATAATTCTTAGTTCGCTCTGCTCTGAGAGTGTCCGTGAGTTGGCCTCCAAGTCGTTTCGAGCAGCGCCTTCAATTGCATAGGAATCGAATCCGAAGAAGATGTCGCGAAACATTCCGGAGCCTTCCGCAGTTGGTATGTTTCCAGCGCCGAATCGACCCTCGCGCTGAGCCGCCAGGTCAGATTCTGAGAGTCCACTCGCATCTCCATCTCCGCTACTCGAGCCAAACCACGAGCAGCCAGACGCCAGAACAGAGAGCGATAAACATGTGCCGATAAAAAGAGCTTTTAAAAAAGGTTTCATAGTTGTATCAAGATCAGTAGTAATAACTTTAAACTCGTAATAACCCCACGATAATCGCACTCATGCGCAGTGAGCGCAACCGGGTCTTTTGCAGAGCAATCGCCTAGCTATGTACTATATTTGATGAGCTCACTTGCTGTGATGGCGATTTAGGATTGACGGTCTGCGGTGCTAGAAGGTTACAGAATTAAGTAGGCTCATTTTTTGGTAGAGTGTTTTTGGAGAATGTTATGGAACAGGTAAAGGCCTATTTCGCGCGCCATCGAGATCGCTTTATCGAGGAGTGGAAGGAGTTTTTGTCCTTTAAAAGCATCAGCGCTGACCCACATTATAGCCAGGACTGTGAGGCATGCGCAGAGTGGCTGCGATCGCACCTTGAAAGTCTCGGTCTAGAAGCCAAGATATGGAGTTCGCAAACAAAGCCGATCGTCTTCGCTGAGCGCAAGGGGAATCCGAGTAAGCCCACAGTTTTGTTTTATGGGCACTACGATGTGCAACCGGTCGACCCGCTCGATCTGTGGCGTAGCAATCCATTCGAAGGTACCATTCGTGATGGGCGGATGTATGCTCGTGGAGCAGAGGACAACAAAGGGCAAGTTTTCTTTTTTTGTAAGGCGCTGGAGGCTCTGCTGCGCACAGGAGCAGATCTTCCGACCGTCAAAGTGCTCATCGAGGGAGAGGAGGAGAGTGGTAGTGGAGCGCTTTATGCTGGGCTGAAGGAGTGGGGCGAGACCCTAGCCGCAGAGATCCTGATGGTTTGTGACACTGACATGTTAGAGCCTGGCCAACCAGCGATAACTATGGGGTTGCGCGGAATTGCGCACTGCGAAGTCCGCGTACATGGGCCAGCTATGGATATTCACTCGGGGATGTATGGCGGAGTGGTGCTAAATCCGTTGCAGTCTTTGGCGCGGATTATAGCATCGTTGCACACCCCAGATGGCGCTGTAGCGGTTCCTGGATTTTATGATGGAGCGCACGAGCCGACACCGCAAGAGACGGAGCTTGTTAATCAGGCGCCTGTAGATCTAGAGCAGATCTCACGGTACCTCGGCGTTCCTCTGGTTGGTGGTGAGAGTCGCTTTGGCCCTTTAGAGCGGCGTGGTCTGCGGCCAACGCTGGAGGTGAACGGAATAGGCGGTGGGTACCAAGGGGCTGGAGGAAAAACTGTGATACCTTCGTATGGCATGGCGAAGCTCTCGATGCGACTCGTTGCCGGACAAGATCCAGCGCGAATTTTGAAGGCAGTCGCTCAACACCTTGAAGGGATGTCCTCGGAGGCGGCGCGGATCGAGGTTGTTGATCAAGCTGTCGGAGGAGCTGCATTGCGGCTGCCGGTTAACTCAAGAGTAGCCAAGCTGGCAGAGCACGCTATAGAGAAGGGGTTCGGTGTTAAACCGGCCTACATCTGGAACGGTGCAAGTATTCCGATTATACCTGCTCTAGCTCAGGCATCAGGTGCTGAGCCACTTCTAGTTGGGTTTGGCCTCGACCAAGACAATATTCATTCTCCGAATGAATCGTTTTCGCTACAGCAGTTTGAGGAAGGTTTTAGCTATGTTGCTCAATTTATGTGTGAGCTATGAAGTTAAGTGCTGGGCAGTTTTTAAGCCTAAAAACGGCAGATAAGAATTATTAAGATGGTGTAGTTGCTCAAAAGCACCAAGTAGGGCATCGCAGTTCTCCCGCTATCTACTTAGAAACGTGGGAAGTTTCGAAAA
>CAZZLV010000153.1:0-6144 GCA_964655155.1 uncultured Bdellovibrionales bacterium | reverse complement strand
ATGTTCACGTCCGGAAACGCCAATTCTACCCACTCGATTCCACGAAGAGCCTTTTTAATTATAAATAGCTGTATATAGCGTTTTTCCTCATCGCCTACTGTTTGTGTGGGGCCTATAGTGCCCACACAAACTGTCGGCTCCAACTTCCTCCGCCGCGCTTCGGAATTTGCAAGTGCTTCCTTGCACTTGCTCGCCAGAATCTTGCACTTTCGAGCAATATTCGGGCTAATGGGTTCGACTGGCGAAACATTTTTAAACGACGTTGTTCAATTGCTACTTTCTTACCCTGACCGCCCAAACATGTGACGAAAGATAGCTAGCCTTTAAAGACCGACCACGTTCAAAGCTCATAACAACCTGGGATATCTAGTTATTATTTCATTTCGTGCTGTTGAACTGGCGCAATTTTTTGCGCGCAGTTGCCTCCCTCCAGATCCACAAAAATAACAATTTATTGATTAACCAATTGGCATAGCGAGCTGAACGCTCTAAGAAGTAGTTTGGGAGCGTGTCGGTGGAGCAGGCTAGACTGTGTCCATAAAATAGTCCGACGGTTCTAGTTTAAACATTCTCATCTAGGAGCATAAAAATGGAAATGATAAATGTCGGGCAGTTTGAACTAGTTTCAAACGCCTTCTCTTTTGCTATAGCTGTTATGGGCGCAGCGACGGTTTTCCTATTCTTGGGACGCAGTCAAGTGGCTCCGCATTATAAGACGGCCGTTACAATAAGTGGGATCGTGACCCTCATAGCATTTTATCACTATTGGCGGATATTTGATTCGTGGCAAGGCGCGTATACACTTACCAAAACAGGTCTCGAGGCCACCACCCACAAATTCAATGACGCATACCGATATGTTGACTGGTTACTCACTGTTCCGCTACTGCTCATTGAGCTCATTCTCGTGATGCGGCTTTCTCGCGAAGAGACTACATCAAAGGCTCAGAAGCTAGCCGGCGCTGCCGCACTTATGATCCTACTCGGCTACCCAGGTGAGGTTTCAGGGGATGTAGGAACAAAATTTAAGTGGTGGTTCCTCTCGATGATTCCATTCCTATACATCGTCATGAGTCTTTTTTCAGGGCTATCAAAGGCGATCAACTCTCAACCGGACTCGGTGCGAGAGCTTATAATCTCGGCGCGGAATCTCACGGTGATCTCGTGGTGCTTCTATCCAGTAGTTTATGCCCTTTACTTCTTCCCCGGCGCCAACGCAGGGAGCGCAGAGGTCACTACCTACGTTCAGATCGGATATACCATAGCTGATATACTGGCTAAGGCTGTGTTCGGTGTGTTCATATTTATAGTGGCAGTACGTAAGTCAGAGTCTAACGCATAGTTGGAATGGATTGCTAATTTAATGTGCTAAACGGCGCCTAGGGCGCCGTTTTTTTTCTTCTGTTGATTTTAGATTGTTGTGAAGTCCGTGCCCTTGGTAAGCTCTTTGATATGAGAACAGTCGTCATCGGTACTGGTCTGGGTAGTATCGCTAGCGCCTTGCGGTTGCGCTCTCTTGGTCATGAGATTGATATCCTTGAGACCTGTCCTGATCCTGGAGGTCGGGCTCGTTCTTTTATCTTTGACGACCAAGTGTTCGACGCCGGACCTACGGTCATAACAGCACCGTGGCTTTTCGATGAGCTGTTCGATTTATTCGGGGAGGCTCGCCAAGATTGGATAGAGTTCCTACCCTGTGATCCGTGGTATCGTCTGATGTTCGCTGACGGCTCTAGCATGGACTTAGCCAGTTCCATTGAGCAGCAGGAGCAAGAGATAGCGAAGCTTTCTCCCAAAGACGCTGCGAGGTACCGCGGATTCCTTAATCATTGCCAAGAGCTCTACCGAGTCGGATACGAAGAGCTCGGGGATGCTGATTTTTCAAAGTTTAGCTCGATGATAAGACTGCTACCGCGGCTTTTTGCCCTTGGGGGGCTATCTACCCTTTGGCGTCACACTGGTAGATTTTTTGAAGATCGGCGAGTGCGACAGGCCTTCTCTCTTCCAACACTTCTGATCGGGGGAAATCCCCTGACTACATCATCGATTTACGGGTTAATTCACGCCATGGAGCGTAAGGGTGGAATCTGGTTTGCCAGGGGGGGGACCTCCACGCTGGTGGCTCAGCTCGTAGCACTATGCCAGCGTCATGGCATCCGGTTTCATTATAATCACAAGGTGCAAGGATTTTCTCTGGACGCTTCAGGATATATTAGAGCGGTACATGCACTGCATGGCGACAGAAACGTTGTTGTGCAGTGCGACTCGGTCGTGTGGGGGGGAGATCCGCAAGGCCTCTATGCAGCGCTGGGTGATCACAATCTTTCCCTGATCGAGCGGATTCGAAGGCGCACGGTAGCTTCTTCTATGGGGTTATACGTGATGTACTTTAAGACCAATAGAAATTACCCCGATGTAGCCCATCATACGATCGTTCTTTCAGAGCGATGGGAGGGTTTGCTGCGAGATATCTTCAAGGGCAGAAACCTGCCAAGGGATCCGAGCCTCTATCTGCACCGGCCAGCGGCTACCGACCCGAGTTTCAAGCTGCTCAACGGAGAAATTTTTTATGTTTTAGCTCCAGTTCCGCACCTCGGTAATTACAATAGCTGGCAAGTTGAACACGAGCTCTTCAAAAATACTGTTGTCTCAATACTTGAGAATCGAGTTTTACCTGATTTATCGAGCACTCTTAGCTTCGGAGAGTCGATAGACCCTCGGTACTTCCGAGATACACTTTTAAGCAATCAAGGATCAGGGTTTTCCATAGCACCTCTACTGCGTCAATCAGCCTGGTTTCGGTTTCATAATCATATGGATAAGGTTTCGAATCTGTATCTGTGCGGCGCCGGCGTACACCCAGGAGGTGGACTACCTGGAGTAATCACGTCAGCAAAGGTAGTTGAGCGTTTAGTACGGAGAGACTTTTCATTTATTGCCCATCCTTCAAAGACAGAGAAGCTTGAGCCGTTGTTCACAGAGCACGCAGTATGAGTGATGCAACGAGACTCCTGGCGAAAGCGGGAAAGACATTTTATTTCGCTACTATGTGGCTCGACAAAAGCACGCGATACGATGCTGCGATTGCTTACGCTTTTTGTCGCACCGTTGATGATATCGCCGATGGAGATTTAGACCAAAAAACTCGCGATAGGCTTCTTAACGACATAGCTCAGGCTGTTGTCGGTTTTGATTTTAGTCATGAGCTAGTAAAACCGCTAGAGCAGATACTCTCCCGTCACCCGCAAATCGCTGAGCCACTCGCTGCTTTAGTGCAGGCCTGCCGCCAGGACACTGCGTCGCTTATAATTAACAGCGAGCAAGACTTGGAACGCTACGCCTTCGGTGTAGCAGGCAATGTTGGGCTTATAATGTACCCCATCTTGGGGGGTAAGCTCGCGGTCGGGCGCGAGTACGCCGCACAGCTTGGTATGGCGATGCAGGCCACTAATATCGCTCGAGATGTAGTCGAAGATTTGGAGCGGAATCGAATCTACATTCCAAACGCATGGATGGATCGAAGTGACCTACGACAACTACTGGTGAGGAACATCCGTTGCGAACAAGCTGTAGTAGAGGCAGTGCGGAAGATGCTTCGATGGGCCGACGAGAGATACTCACGTGGACTATCTGGTCTGTGCTATCTTGCGCAACCTAACCGTTTTGCAATCAAAGTAGCCGCCCGTTGCTATGCTGCCATCGGTGACAGTGTCATCGTTCGAGGCAGGCTCTCGCGCGCACGTGCAACGGTGTCTACAGGGAGGAAAATCGCGCTGGCATGTCAGGCAGGGTTGCAGATGATTCGCGAGCCGGAGCATCACAAGTGAGCACTAAGTATGCCCGACCAAGCACAATAGGAATTAGGGGTGCGGGGCTGTCCGGGCTGAGTGTGGCGTACGAATTGCTACAATTTGATCCGACCTTAAAGATCACCATGTATGATACACGCCCACGCTTACCTCATCCGCAACGGACCTTTTGCTTCTTTGACAATAAAACAGTCAGTAATCATCATATTCCATCACACTCGTGGAATACCGTGATGTTTAGTGGGCATCGATTCAGGCGCCAAATCGATGTATCCAGTCGACCATACACGATGATTCGAGGTGATGATTTTTTTGGACATATGCTCGAAGTGCTCGAAAAAAAAGGCGTGTGTTTTGAATGGCAGTGTCGTGCTGTAGAGCTTCGCGATACTCATATCGCTACGGAGCACTTAAACAGGTCATTTGATGTTGTGATCGATGCTGCGTTTGAGGCAAATGGCTGTTCTTCAATATTGTGGCAGTCATTTGCCGGTTTATGGATATCGACTGAGATAGATATATTCGATCAATCAACAGCTATGTTGATGGATCTCGATCCGATTAATATCGACTCTCCTATTGGGTTTATGTATATCCTACCAACATCGACTAGAACCGCTCTCGTAGAGCATACTGCATTTGCTCCCACACCGATTTCAAAGGAGTCTCATATCGATCGATGCCTTGCATGGATAACTCAGCATGCCGGATCGGGAGTACAGCTGGGAGCCAGTGAATACGGGGTCATCCCGATGGGAATTAAAATCCCCGCTCAATACGGACATTTGGTAGTTGGGAGCGCTGCAGGATTTGTCCGCCCAGCGACAGGATATGCCTTTGTCCGTACCCAGCAGCAGGCCCGACGCATAGCGCTGCAATTGCTAACCGGTAAGGAGATTCGCACCAAGACCCACCCGCTCTGGCTAGAGGTTACGGATCGGCTATTTCTCCGCGCCCTTCTCCATGCACCCGATCATGCGACTGAACTTATGACTCAGCTTCTCTCTCGCACACCAGGGGATCGGTTGGTCTCTTTTCTTTCAGACTCCACCAATTTTCTTGACGCGCTCCCTGTATGGCTTTGTACTCCCAAACGTCTCATGCTTCGAGCTTTGTTAAGGCTATGAAATCTATGCGCTTATGAAGATTGGTACCATACTAGTTCTAATACTGTTGCTTCTACTTTTTGCATCCTCGGAGCTCTTACCTCAGTGTAGCGAGTGGATTGCGCTTACTCTCATGATCTTCGCCGGCATACCTCACGGAGCTTTTGACTTACAGGTCGCAGAGAAGAGATGGCGCCTAGACAGAAGTGCTCGAACCATTACATTTTGGGTCTACTCTGTGTGCGTTTTTTTGATGAGCAGCCTATGCGTGTATCTTCCAGCAGTTGGACTAACCTTCTTTCTGCTTATTTCAGTTATTCATTTCGCCGAGGGTGAAGCGCACGCTACATCACCAAGTTCACCCATGTGGGGGTGGATTATAGGCATAGGTGCGATCGTTCTACCGATTGGCTTGCATCCAACGGAGGCGCGAACCTACCTCAGCTACTTTGTATCAGGTGACGCCTTCACAACCATTGAGATACCCCTTCTCTACTTATCACACTCGATCGTTATTATGCTCGCATTTTTGCTACTAGGAGCTCTTAATCGGCGGCGCAGAAGTGATCGGACAGAGACAATACAGCGCATTATGTGCCTGTGTGGATGGATATTACTACCGCCTTTAAGCGGCTTCTCCTTATGGTTTGTCGGCAGACACTCTAGGCAACATCTTGAGAGTTGCCGCTCTTTACTGGGCTCATCTGGATCGACTGTTCCACGTGATTGTGTAATCATCTCACTTCTAGCAATAATCGCACTTACGCCCTTTTCGGTATACTTTAACTTTTCAAAGCTCGAGGAGATTTTCGCCGCGTCTATATGTCTTATAGCCGGCCTTACGCTTCCACACATGCTTGTTTCGCATCGTATGCGAGACTCTCTGCAAAAAATACCATCTTAAATCGCAGAGGCGAACTAACGCGAGCCGCGCGGAGGAGTAATCTGATATCAATTGACAGAAAAACGTAGCGAACTGCCCTGGGCTATTGGAGATCGGCATGGCACGTCACCTATAGTTACTCCATCATCAGGCCCGCATCTGCTGCCTTTAGATCAACAGTGCGACTTTGTAAAAAGGGGTTACTCGTATTCTAACTTTGCGGTAGAACCTGCTGTCATGCAAACATTATCCTAAATTCGGCAGTTGCGGGCCCGAAAACGGCGCATCTGGCTAAAATCACTGCGGCTTTTGAATTTTCGGTGCTCACCCTGACGGTGCCAGGGTT
>CAZZLV010000152.1:0-6157 GCA_964655155.1 uncultured Bdellovibrionales bacterium | reverse complement strand
CGCCTCCGAAAAGTTCAAAATACTTCGTGCTTTTAGCCATCTGCGCCATTTTCATACTCCTTAACTGCTGAATTTAGGCTAAGATCACTTTGTCTTTTGAATTTTTGAGTGCTCACCCTAACGGTGCTAGGATTTAAGCTTCCGAACAGGTCAAAATACTTGGTGCTTTTGAGAAGCTGCGCCATCTTCGTTCTCCTTCGCTGCTGAATTTAGGATAATTGAAAAAACGGGCTGGTTTAGCTAGCATCTCCTCATTATAGCGTTTCCCAAAAGTTCGTAGCGATATAATGGCTCTTGGAAAACGCTATCGATTCGCGGACGCGAATCAAAACAACAACCTATAGTGATTTACCGCAAAAGCCTTGCCAGTTTTACTGGCACGGACTTTTGCAAATCACTATAGTCTACTAGGGATAGGGTATATGATCGATCTGCATGATCTGCGAGCCAGGCCGGATGAGTACCAGCGCGCGTGTGAGGTGAAGGGTATAAAATTTGATGTCCGAGATTTTTTGACCTTAGACGCAGAATATCGCAGGGTGCGCTCTCAGGTTGAGACTAAGCGCGCAGAGCAGAATGCGGTAAGCAAAGATATCCCAAAGCTTAGTGGTGTTGATAAGGATCACAAGCTCGCCCAGATGAAGCAGCTCTCCGAGCAGCTCAAGGAGGCAAATACGGCACTAAAGGATCTTGAGGATAATTGGAATAGGGCCCAGCTCATAATCCCCTCGATTCCGTTGGCTGTTGTTCCAGTAGGGAAGAATGATTCTGAGAACCGCCCGGTTCGATCGTGGGGAGAGATCCTCTCGCCCTCTTTTGAGCTAAAGGATCACGTGCAGATCGCAAAAGCGCTCGACTTATTTGATATCGAGCGCGGAGTAAAGATCGCCGGTGCGCGCAGTTACTTTCTCAAGGGTGATGGCGCGCGGTTGTCGCACGCAGTCATGAGTCTGGCGATGGATCACCTGCATAAGCAGGGATACACTTTGATGGACCCGCCACATATCGTAACTTACCAGGCGATGATGGGCACCGGATATTTCCCTGGGGGTGAGGATATGGCGTACCACCTTGATGAAAGAGACGCTGGTCTTCACCTTATAGGCACAGCGGAGGTTCCGGTCGCTTCGTACCACTCAGATGAGATCCTCAGTGCTAATGAACTACCCAAGCGGTATGCGGGGTATTCACCCTGCTATCGCCGTGAGGCGGGCGCATACGGTAAGGATACCTATGGACTCTATAGAGTGCACCAGTTTTATAAAGTAGAGCAGGTAGTTTTGTGTAGAGCCGATGCAGATGAAAGCATGAAGTTTCACTACGAGCTACTTGGAAACGCTGAGGCGGTGATGCAGATGCTTGAAATTCCCTATCGTATTGTTGACGTCTGCACCGGCGACATGGGACAGGGACAGGTTTTTAAGCACGATATTGAGGGGTGGATGCCTTCACGTAAAGCATACGGGGAGACGCATAGCTGCTCCTCATTTTATGATTTTCAGGCACGGCGACTTAACACACGCTACAAGGATGAGAGTGGCAAGAATGTGTTTTGTTATACCCTCAATAACACCTGTGTAGCGTCACCGCGGATCCTGATTCCGCTTTTAGAGAATCATCAGAACAAGGATGGATCTGTGACGATCCCCAAAGCGCTGAGGCCGTATATGGGTGGTCAGGAGTTGATCGTCCCAGCCGCAAACTAATTTAAAGAGAGGTGCTAAGGCGTGTCGTTGTTCATTAATACGTTGAACGGAGTGCGAGGATCTGAGACTCCGATCTGGCTGATGCGTCAAGCTGGTCGATACCTGCCAGAGTATCGCGCCTTAAGGGAGAGCCACACCATGCTTCAGATGGTGATGACTCCTGAGCTGGCGTGTGAGGTTACGTTGCAGCCATTGCGGCGGTTTGCTCTCGATGCAGGGATTATATTCGCTGACATCCTAACACCACTGATCGGCATGGGAGCGCAGCTTGAGTTTCGTAAAGGTGAGGGCCCAGTCATAGATAACCCTGTGCGGAGCCGTAAGGATGTTGAGCGGCTGCGAGTACCGCATCCAAAAGAGAACGTTTGGTACACATTGGAGGCTATACAGCTAGTCACACGTGAGTTAGGGGAGCGAACTCCTCTAATCGGCTTTTGTGGCGCGCCGTTTACGCTTGCTACCTATCTGATTGAAGGGCAGAGTCCGGGAGACCTAGAGCACACCAAAGTAATGATAACCCGAGAGCCCGAGACCTGGCACCTATTGCAGTCAAAGCTAACGAAACTTTCCGCAGATTACCTAGTGGCACAGGTTGAGGCGGGTTGTCAGGCATTACAGATCTTTGATTCATGGCTTGGATATATTGGTCCAAGAGAGTACGAAACATTTGTGCGGCCTTATCTGCACGAATTAGTGTCGCAGGTGCGTTCACGAACTGACGTACCGCTGGTATTTTTCGCCACAGGAGTTGCCGGGTTATTCCCAAAGTTATCCGAGCTCGATGTTTCTGCATTCGGAGTTGATTGGCGCTTGTCGTTACTGCAGGCGCAGGATCTGCTCGGTCGCAATTTGCCGCTGCAAGGTAATCTTGACCCGCAGATCCTTGCCGGGGATTGGAGCTATGTTGAACGCTCGGCGCAGGCGATACTTGATGAGGCCAAGGGCATCGAAGCGCACGTATTCAACCTAGGGCATGGAATCCTTCCCCACACCCCGGTGGCCAACGTGGAACGCCTTGTAGCTCTTGTAAAGGAGTCGCGCGCATGACCCATGTTGCGGCGCTATTTAGCATCGGTTTGTACTTAGCTGCTACGTTATTGTTCCTGTCGCAGCTATGGCATCCCAGCCGTACCGGGCGTTTGCGAGGTAGCGCTAGGATCGTTGGTTTATCTGCATTTGTGTTCCATAGCATAACGATCGTTTCTGTCCTTAGGGATCCGCGATTTTTTGCCCTAGAGAACGGAGCTGATTACTTTCTTTGGGCTTCGTGGTTGTTGGCATTGGTTTTCCTGATATTTCGCCGTTGGTTCGATTACCCGATGCTTGGAGCGTTTATAGCTTCAGGAGTAGTACTGTTTATGGGTAGCTCGTCTTATCTGTTGCATCAAGACGCTGAATCGCTTGTGATTGCAGGTGACAACAGTGAACGCCACAATCTGATAGTATCACTTTTGCACGGTGTGCCGGCTTTGGTAGCAACAGTGAGTCTTGTATTGGCGCTTGCGGTAAGCATTGTTTTTCTGGTCGTTGAGCGCAGAATTAAGCGTCGCACGGCCTTGGCGCTTGAAGCTGCAGGAGGAGTGAGCTTACAGCTTCTTGATCGTTTGAATACTCACCTGGTGCGTATCGGCTTCGTCGCTATTTCACTTGTTATCGTTAGTGGCGGATTGTGGGCAGTCTTGGAGCGTAAATCAGTTTTTACGGCTGATACATCTGTCGTATCCGGATTGCTCGTGTGGTTACTACTTGCAGTTGTACTTTTCTTTCGCTTGGTTCTGCAGTGGTCGCCAAGAAAGATATCACGTCTCACGGTCGTAGTCGCAGGTTCGTTTTTGCTTTCTGTATTTGTGGTATTAGCGCTTGCAGGTCGTACGACCCATGTTTTGATCGGCTCTTAGGTATAGTTATGAGTTCGACTGCTCTGCAAAGTTTGCCTAAATCTGTCTACAACCCGAGTGTACTAGTCACAGGGGTTAGTTTCCGTACTCTCACTCTCGAGTGGCGCGAAAAGCTGGCTCAGATGGCTCCGCAGCCAGAGCGCTTGGCGCATACCCTAGTAACTCAAGGAGTGGCCGCCGAGGCAGCAGTTCTCTCGACATGCAACCGCTTTGAGGTCGTGTCGATTGGCGGCGATGGCGGTGGGATTAGGGCTTTTTTTAACGCGCTATTGGGTAATTCCCATGTTGCAAAAGAGGCCCTTTATCAGCTCAGTGATGCAACCGCTGTTAAGCATCTCTATCGCGTATCAAGTAGTCTTGATTCGATGGTTATAGGAGAGGCTCAGATCCTTGGTCAGGTGAAGCGGGCATACCAACAAGCAGTGGCACAGGGGAGTGTGGGATCACATCTGCATCACCTCTTTCAGAGTGCTTTTAATGTTGCGAAAAAGGTGCGGTTTCACACCGATATTTCGGGGCATGGCATCTCTCTTAGCTATGTAGCGGTGCGATTGGCGCAGCGGATCTTCGCAGATCTTTCAAAGGTCTCTGTGGTTGTGGTCGGTAGTGGAGAGATGGCCGAACTTGCGGTGCTGCATCTCTGTTCACACGGATGTAGTACGATCGTAGTTGCCAATCGTACGTTTGAGCGCGCAGCAGCTTTGGCTGAGCGTTTCGGAGGCCTTGCTGTTTCTTTGGGCGACCTAGATCGAGTTATTGACAATGCTGATATAGTGATCGGTTCCTTGAGTATCGATCGGCCGATATTGACGACCTCTGGAATAGGTGCGCGTCGAAGGGGGCGCCCTCTATTCCTGATTGATTTAGGAGTTCCGCGAAACTTTGCAACGGATCTGGCGCACGTAGATGATGTGTACCTTTACAATATAGATGATCTTGCCGCCGTGGCGGCTGAGAATAGAGCTTTACGAGAGGCTGCTGCAAAGGATGCAGAGATCGTAATTGATTATGGCTTGATGCAATTCGAGCGTTGGCAAAAAAAGATAGCGCTCCAGCCAGAGATCGTTGATCTCCGTAGAGCCGTAGAGCGTATCTGCACACAGGGTATTTCGGAAGGGTTGGCAGGTAGACTTGAAGATTCTGACAGTAGTCTTAAGGCCGAAGTAGCTCGCACGATTAGTCAAAAGATTAGCCATGAATTAGTCACTCTGTTCGAACGTCAGATGGGTATAGGTCGTTCGAGTGATGCTGACGAGCCGCCATTTGTTTTGGTGCCGCTGGAGCATAGCCCGAAAAAGTGAGCGTAAAACTTAAATAGGTGACTGCTCAGCGGTTTTTAGTGCGTTATTTATGCTTACCACTGAAAAAGAGCTATTTTGCTTTTTGCAAATACATTTTCTGAGTAGTTACAAATTGTGATTAACTTGCGATACGTTTTATGTCAGCTGCTTGTGGCAGCGCTGCTAGTCGCTAGCGTTGTTAATGTCAGTGGAGAACCGATTATGACGAGCTCAAAGAAGGAAAAGACAGAGCAACTTAAGGAGCGGTTAACCTCGATGCAGTTTCGGGTCACTCAGCAGTGCGGCACAGAGCCCCCTTTTGACAATGAATACTGGAACAACCACGAGCCAGGGGTCTATGTGGACATCGTCTCAGGTGAGCCTCTCTTTAGTTCTCTAGATAAGTTTGATTCTGGCTCTGGATGGCCAAGCTTTACTAGGCCGATTAAGCCTTCAGTTGTAGCTGAAAAACGTGACATTAGCCACGGCATGATTCGCACCGAGGTGCGCTCCGTAGGAGCAGACTCGCATTTAGGGCACGTCTTCACAGATGGCCCTGGCCCAAGTGGTTTGCGTTACTGCATCAATTCAGCTGCATTGAGATTTATTCCGGTTCATAGACTGGCAGCGGAGGGTTACGATGACTACGTTAGCTTGTTCTCAGAGAATGCCAGCAAGGCTGCTGAGCTGAAGGTTTCCAAACAAGTAGCGCTGCTTGCCGGAGGATGCTTTTGGGGTGTTGAGGAGCTGCTTCGTGCTCTGCCGGGAGTAGTATCAACCGAGGTTGGGTATACCGGTGGGCGTATTCCGAATCCGACTTATGAGCGGATCTCGACCGGGGCAACTGGCCACGCGGAGAGTGTGCGTATCGAATTTGATCCCAGGATAACCTCTTATTCTGATGTTTTGCGCTACTTCTTTAGATTGCATGATCCGACAACACCAAACCGTCAGGGTAATGACCGAGGAACGCAGTATCGCTCGGTGATATTTTATACAACTCCTGAGCAGCAACGAGAGGCTCAAGAGGTTATCCGTGAGGTCAATGCTTCAGGAAAATGGCAGGCACCCGTAGTGACTGAGGTAGTTGCGGCCAGCGAGTGGTATCGGGCGGAGGAATACCATCAGGACTATCTGCAAAAGAATCCTGGTGGGTATACCTGTCATTGGCTTAGGCCTTAAGGGCGGTTTACGCTTCAACCTAAATTCGGCGGTTACGGAGAACGAAAATGGTGCAGGTGGCTAAAAGCACACAGGATTTTGAACTTTTCTT
>CAZZLV010000151.1:0-6214 GCA_964655155.1 uncultured Bdellovibrionales bacterium | reverse complement strand
GCGGAGGAATTTGGAGCCTACAGTTTGTGTGGGTACTATGGGTCCCACACAAACTGTAGGCGATGAAGAAAGAGGCCATGGATGGCCTCTTTCTGACCATTTTGCTCGGCGAGCGCAGCGAGCTTCGTGAAAAATGCGGACTAGGATCAATTTATGCAACCATTTACCCCAGTAACATCGATAGCAGCACCGGTGGCGATTAAAGATGTCGATACCGATATGATTATTCCGGCGCAGTATCTGACCAGTATCTCTCGTGAAGGTTTTGGTCCGAATCTTTTTGTGCGGCTAAGGAGCTCACGAGCTGATTTTTATCAGAATCAGCCCCGTTTTAACGGCACTCAGATCCTAGTTGCAGATTCTAACTTTGGCTGTGGTTCATCGCGCGAGCACGCTGTGTGGGCACTTCTTGGTGCCGGAATCAGAGTGGTTATAGCGCCGTCATTTGCTGATATCTTTGCAGGAAACAGCGCCAAGAACGGGCTATTACTAGTAAATTTGCCGGAGGATGTCGTGCGCCAGCTCCTAACAGAAGCTAGCCAGCGCGATCTAAAGCTCACAGTAGATCTGGCAGCGCAAACCGTGGCAAGTGATCATAAGCGCACATGGAGCTTTGCTTATGATCCCTTTCGCAAGCACTGTCTCCTAAACGGGCTAGATGACCTCGATTATCTGAGGTCTAGACTAGATCTGATTACAGCCAAGAAGAATGAGCTCCGAGATAGCTGGTTCTACTCAACACTAATTGCGAACAGGTAGTCGGCCATGAGTGAGCAAAGAGTCAAAAAAGTAGCAGTGCTAGCTGGAGATGGTATTGGGCCCGAAGTAATGCAGGAGGCCATAGCTGTTCTGGAGGTTGTCGCTAAGCGCTTCTCTCGGTTAATTGAGTGTATTCCTGCTCTAGTGGGTGGTGCCGCATATCTACAACATGGAAGCCACTTTCCAGAGGTTACTAGGGAGGTTTGCCAGAGCGCTGATGCAATCCTCTTTGGATCGGTAGGCGGGCCTGTTTCTGAATCGCACCTACCGCAGTGGAAGGGGTGTGAGACTAACTCAATCCTAGCGATTCGCAAGACCTTTGGCTTAGCGGCAAATATGCGGCCAACCCGGGTGTATCCAGCTCTCGCAGCGAGTTCACCACTGAAGGCCGAGTGTATCGGTGCCGGAATCGATCTGCTGATCGTGCGCGAGTTGCAGGGGGATGTGTATTTTGGCGAGCACACATTTTTTAATCAGGCAGGCAAACGTTGTGCTCGGGATTCAGGTGAGTACACCGAGGATCAGATAACCTTTGTCGCCCGAAGTGCCTTCGAGGCCGCGCGCGCCAGGCGCCGTATCGTCCACTCGGTGGACAAAGCCAACGTGCTGCACATGTCAAAGCTGTGGCGCGAGGTGCTGCGAGAGATCCATCGCGAGTACCTCGATGTGCTACTTGAGGACATCCTAGTCGATAATTGCGCGCTACAGCTTGTTAAGGCTCCAGCGCAGTTTGATGTGATAGTGGCGCCTAATCTCTTCGGAGATATATTATCGGATCTCGCTGCTGCATTACCCGGATCACTTGGCTTAAGTCCCTCTGCTAGCTTTAATACTCATGGATTTGCACTCTATGAGCCCTCAGGTGGGTCAGCGCCTGATATAGCAGGCAAAGGAATAGCAAATCCGATAGCACAGATACTATCCACAGCGATGATGCTGCGGTATTCATTCGGCTGGAGCGCCGAGGCCGACGCACTAGAAGAAGCGGTGTCGCAAGCTATCGCTGATGGTTATCGTACCGCTGACATCGCCACTCCTGGGACGCAGCCACCAGTGAGCACATCAGAGATGGGCCAAGCGATACGAGATCGGCTTGGATGGAGATAGGGTAGAAAGTGGCACCTAATGAGATAACGTCAGACGCTTTTAGGAAAGATACTATAGAGAATTCAAGCAAGGCAGCAGCTAATATAGCTACAGATACGCGCCCTCCCCAAGCACCTTTCCAGCTTCTTGGATTTGATGACGCAAAACCGATCTGGTATCTCCTTAAAGCCTTTGGCATCGACCCTGCGCGTGCCGCGGTAGAGGGTCTGCGCGATGATTGGGGTTCAGTCAGAGTTGCTGCTCACGGAGTCTTTAATTTAGGAAGTGATAATGCAGCAGCAGACAGTGATATTCCGAGCACTAATCGAGCTGGCAGAGAACTAAAACAAGCGGTGCTAGAGAGCGCCTATGCGGTATTTGAATCAAGACGCATCAGAGAGCGGCTAAACTTTCAAGGGATCACTGAAGAAGCAGGTCTTGAGTATCTCTATCTTTTAACCGATAAGTTGATCCCGCAGGCGCTCGTTTGGGCGCTGCCAGGGAGTTTTTTTGATAGCCTTTTCTTTTATCCGCTGCGGCATCAAGACCAAAAAGCCTTGTGGGGAGTGGCAGCAACCTCAAATGAATCCGACGATGGTTCCTGTAAATTCGCGTGCGATACATCCAAGATTGAGGATCTGCTCAGGTCTCTGTATCGAGAAGAGGGAGCTACCTGCCGCGGAAACATCCCAGAGAGCCATTTGGGAATGGGCCAGCCTGGCGGCCTAGTAAGAAGCTTTAGTAACGGCATAGCTTTTCCAACAGTTTTTACACTGGAACATGAAAGTTCAAGAACGATGATAGAGGTTCTCGACAAACTAATTAATGACCAAGTAGTGAAGATTCAAGGCCAGAAGGTCTCAGAGGTAGGGTGCGGCGCTGGTTGGATCGCTGCACAGATGGCTTTACGAGGTGCTGCCAGTGTGCATGCTTATGATCTTAATTTACTAAAGGCTGCCAATGCAGCGGCGACCGCTCGTATGTACGGCGTTGATGATCGTTTTTATGCCTACTGCTCTCGCAGCCCCGACGTGCTTCCTGAAAGTGCATTATATCTCTGGAATATCCCCAACTTTGAGCCCAGCTCATCCAAACAATGTGAGCCCACAAATGTTTCCAGGGTAATGAATCAATACGATAGTATTGCAGCTAATAACCTTATTTTGGCGGGTGTTGCTAAGGATGTGATTGATCAATTGGCCGACCGAGCTGCAAAAGATTCGTTGTTTCTTGTTCGCATCAATACCGGAGATAAAGATCGGTTTGGCGAGTTGATTACGGGATCGCAGTGGGACGTCGATAATGCATCGACTTCGCTGCCAAGTGATCCGCAAAAAGGTGGTGCTTTTTACCTTCTAAGACGGCGATAGTGCGCACTGATCGCCCCTAAATAGACATCACCCTGCGATATATGCAGAGCAGGGTAACTGCCCATTCCACGCAGCTACTGAAGTCTACTTGTTACTCTGAATCGAAGTGTAGGCCATAAGTCCCAAACTCTGGGCGCGCTTAATAGCCTTAGACACCTTGCGCTGATTGTATGCTGTCAGGCCAGTCAGACGACGCGAAAGGATCCGGCCACGCTCGCTCACAAACTTTGAAAGCATAGCCACGTCCTTGTAATCGATCGACTTAGTCGGATCCTCTGTAAAGGGATCAAGCTTTTTCCTGCGCTTAAAGAGCTGCGTTCTCTGAATCGATGGGAGCGGCTCAAACTTTCTTCCACCCTCTTGGCCTTCCACGCCACCGGTGCTCGGCCCAGCGTTCTTGCCACGATCCTCACACACCTTCATCGGACGCCCATTCAGCGAGCGGTTGTTTAAAGCCTCGATAGCCTTCTTAGCGCCGTCTTCATTCTCCATCTCAACGAAAGCGAAGCCCTTTGAACGCTTGGTCTCACGGTCTGACGCCACCACCACGCTGATCGTTGCACCGATCTCGTCAAATAGTGTGCGGAGCTGCTCGCTTGTAACTTCAAAGTCAAGGTTGCTGATAAAAAGCTTCTTTTTTCCTACTGCGCCAGAATTCATGAACACTCCATAACGTGACATTTTTTGCGTCCGAGATGGTACCTAGCGCTCGAGAAATTGTCAAACACACGAGTATCTGTCAAACGACAGAGATGCCGGCGCACTAACTTAAAGTAACTTAAAAGAACTATTGACGCCTTGAGGCAACGGGTGTACTCTCCTTTCTTAGATCTGCAAGCAATCTCAGCTAGTTGCTAAGTGTAAAGCAGTCATAGGCAGCATTAACGACGACACCGTTTAAAAGCGACTGACGTTTGTTGGCAGGTGACTTTTGACTGCAGCTGACGTTTAAAAGCGGCGCACTTTAAAAAGAGGCCGATTTTAAAAAGAGGCGGGTTTTGAAAATTTGTTGACTTAGCCCCTTAGCGCAGAGCTCGCAGATGCAGATCTGGAAATGGGAAGCTATCAAAATAGAAGCTAGTGGAATTAAAGCTAGTCGTATGAAAACTACGTTCAATAGGTGCTAGTGATTACAGCCTCTATAAAACAAACCGCCAACCGCAACGCCAGAGCGTCCGCTCGAGATAAAATCGATAACAAGTTGAATTAACAGGAGTTAGACAGGAGCTATGAGCAATTCTGCCAATAAATTCTTGCCCGAAGATGATGTAGAAGCGTCCTCCCCAGTAAAACCCGAAAGAAACCTCCTTGCAGCAGTCCTGGCGAGAGCTATATGTGATGCCTTTGGAACAGCTCACTGTGAGCGCCACGTGGTGCGCAGTGCGCGGCAATGGCTTTTCGGTAAGCTGACCCCCAAGCGTCCTTTCAGCTTCGCCTGGGTAGCTTTACATCTCGACCTTGATCCGGTCTCGCTTCAGGAGAGCTTAAAGCACTACGAGGGTGATCCGGATGCGATTCAAGAGCGGCTAAGCCTTTTGCGTTAGTCAAGCAGCCGAATTTTGCGGCTTAGTTTTGATGGGGCCCCTCTGAGGGCCCTTTTTAATTGAACTTTTAGTAGGTTAACAAAAGGGTGTAGCGGCTATGACCTCTAGGCAGGAGCAGCGAGCAGGGTTACAGCGATCAAGATCAAGGGGAGCAGAATCGCAAAGCGCCGGATCTGCTGGCGTGCGAGAGCACGCATACCAGCGCAAGTTGTGGATACGTTTGGTATTAACAACCACGATAATCACTCTGGCTGTTTCGTATCGCCTTTTTATTACCGCCGAACGCACCGGAAATTACGAGGGCATGTGGTTTTCAATGCTGCATACAGTGCTAGTTGCTGCAGGGGCGCTAGTGGCGCTGCGACCGAGGGTGAAGGATTGGTGAACTGGTGAATGCTTCATCCGAAAAAGAGCAGTTGCACCATTTTCAGACCCGCAACTGCCGAATTTAGCATTATCTACCGTTATGAGTGATCTGGATCCGAGATTTAAAGGGATAGAGCAACTTCTAGGAGCGGAGCACTTTACACGTCTAGCTCAAGCTTGTGTTTGTGTAGTTGGGCTCGGTGGAGTTGGCTCATGGAGCGTTGAAGCGCTTGCTCGCAGCGGAGTGGGGGCACTGACTCTAGTGGATCTAGACGATATCTGTGTGACTAATATCAATCGTCAGATACATGCCTTAACCGAAACGATCGGCAAGTCTAAGGCTCAGCTACTTGCTGAACGTGTTCACTCAATAAATCCTAAATGCCAAGTCACGGTATTTAGAAAGTTCTTCTCAGCATGCACTGCAGATGAGATCCTTGCAGCTGGTTATGACCTTGTACTGGACACGATCGATCGAAATGAGGCTAAGACTGTTCTCATAGGTGAGTGTGTAAAACGGGGAATCCGGATCGTAACAGTAGGTTCCGGAGGGGATCGTCGAGACCCATCTAAGGCCACGATAGTGGATCTTGGCCGAACTATACACGATCCTTTGCTGCAGATCGTCCGCAAAAATCTGCGCCAACAGTACGATTTTCCAAAGGGAGAGCGAGTGAAGTTCAATATTCCGTGCGTATATGCCCCACAGCAGCGCGGATCGAGCGATACACGTATGACGGCGTCTTTATGTGAAGAGAATCAGCACAGCCGCAGAAGCTGCAACGACGGGCTAGGAAGTGCAGTTTTTGTCACTGGAACCCTAGGTTTTATCGCAGCGGGCGAGGTGGTTAGGATCTTGGGTGAATGATAGCGCTAGATCTGATCTCGTAACCGCTGAGCAGTTACCACGAATCGATAACTTTCCCCAAAAGCTGCGATCATCTTAAAAAGGGCAGTTAAAGTGGACTAAAATGGTGCAGATGATTAAACCTAAAATCGGCAGTTGCGCCACTTTATAGCGTTTTTCAAAAGTTCGTAGCGATATAGCGGCTTTTGGAAAACGCTATCGATTCGCGGATGCGAATCAAA
>CAZZLV010000150.1:0-6337 GCA_964655155.1 uncultured Bdellovibrionales bacterium | reverse complement strand
GGTTATGACCCATCAGCAGCCATCGGCACCCACTCGATTCCGCGATGAGCCTTAATTTTCGGTGATTTCGGGGTGAGCTCAGTCGAACGCTCACCATGACGGTGCCAGGGCTGCACTTTCGAAAAGTTCAAAATACCTGGCGCTTTTAGCCATCTGCACCATTTTTATCCGCCATAAATGTTTTATCCGCCATAAATGCAGAATTTCGGATTATACGTTTTTAGGGCTACGGATCGTTTGCAGATAGTCCATGGGCAGCGGAGTTAGCTAACCGCAATTACCTCGATTTCAACTATCGCGCCCTTTGGTAGAGCGCTCACTTGCACAGTCGAGCGAGCAGGCTTATGGCTTCCGAAGGTATCACCATACAACTTATTGACCGTCTGAAAATTACCCATATCGGTCAAGAATATCGTTGATTTGACAACATTTTTGAGGCTCAGGCCAAGAAAGGCGAGCACAGCACTAACATTTTTCAATACCTGTTCTGTCTGCGCGGTAATGCCACCTTCTACGAGGTCGCCACTCTCTGGATGCAATCCAACTTGTCCCGATAGGTAATAGGTATTACCGACCTTTACAGCCAGAGAGTACGGCCCCACGGCTTTTGGCGCACCCGGGATATCATCAAAACACACGATTTTTTCGTTCATACTCTTTTCTCGCTCATAGTTGCCAAAGCTGATTGCTGATTTTTGCGGGTAGCATTTGATTCCTCCCCAAAGCCTCTGTCGAGAATATGGCGGAAGGGCCTAATTAGTAAAGGGTAACTACTCAGCAAATACAGTAACTGTAACCTTAGCCCCTATTAAGGGGCGGCTTTGCGGAGCAAAGCGGGGTGGAAACATTAACTGCTCAGCAAAAATAAGCCATCCCCGATCAGGGGATGACAAGAAAAATAGACAACCAAATGGCAGTTTTTACCGGGGAATCGTGAATAACGACTCAAAAAACCGCTGAGCAGTTACAGTAAAGGATATATAATCTCTGACAGAAAAGCAGAGCGAAATGCAGCGGTAGGGTGATGTGACTCTGATCGTTAAAATTTGGTGAGAATAGGCTACATCCCTAGTTTGCGCATTCCAAAGTAGTCGCGCTAAGGGTATCTATAGCAGCAGCGCTAGTTGAGGGAGTTTGCATGAATGAACTTATCGTAATCATCGAAGATGAGGATGATATTCGCGAGTTGATTCGGTACAATCTTGAGAAGGATGGATACCGGGTGCTTGCTGCACGTTCTGGAGAGGAGGGACTCGACTTGGTACGCAGCGCTTTGCCCGATCTGGTAATGCTTGACCTGATGCTCCCAGGCATGGATGGTTTGCAGGTGTGTCGCGAGATTAAGGCCGATAGTCGATTAAAAGTTATCCCGATAGTGATGGTTACAGCGCGCGGTGACGAGCCAGATGTGGTTTCGGGGCTTGAGTTGGGCGCAGATGATTACGTCTCCAAACCATTTAGCCCCAAGGTGCTTGTAGCTCGGGTTAAAAATGCTCTGAGAAGACGCAGGGATGGACAGTCCGATCAGCAAGCGATCGTTCGTCACGAGCGTTTGCTGGTGAACCCTCAACGCCGAGAGGTTGCAATCGATAATGAGCGGATTGAACTGACAAACACCGAGTTTAAATTGCTCCATTTTTTGATTAAACAGCCGGGGATAGTTTTTACCCGCGATCAGATCGTTGATGGCGTGCACGGAGATGATTATCCGGTTACTGATCGATCGGTTGATGTGCAGATAGTTGGATTACGCAAGAAACTGTTGGAATACGGAGCATGCATTGAGACAGTTCGAGGAGTAGGTTATCGTTTTAAGGGCTAGGCTCACAGTGTGCCCTATGAAGCGTATCTTTGCATCTCGATCCATGGCTCTTTTAGGGGTGACTGTGACGCTGTTCGCGGCGGCGCCTTCTGCAGCTGTGGCTTGGTTTTATTGCCCAGATCGAGTCGTGTGCGAGGCGGCAACCGCATGGGCGGTGTTAGTAGCGTTACTTGGAGGAGTCTATACCTTCGGCGTTGTTGATGGAGCCTTTGAGCGGATTCAACGACTCGCCCGTGCTATCCGCTCGGGAAATCTCGAGGCACGTCTTTACAAAACTAGAGCTCCACAGCTAAGCCCGCTCTACGCAGAGGTTAATACGATGGCTGGAGCTATTGAAGAGCGCATGTTGAAGCTTTCGAATTTGGCTGCGGAGCAGCGTGCGATACTACTCTCCATGATTGAAGGAGTCCTAGTCATAGATCGGCAGGGCTTGGTGCGCACTATCAATCGTGCCGCACTGGATTTCCTCGAAGTGACCGATCCACAAGTAGAGGGACTGAGGTACTCAGAGTTATTTCAGCACCCGGAGCTTGAGCGTTTTTTTGCGCGAGCCTTGATGTTGCAGATCTTTGGACCTTTGACTGTCTCAGTGGGTAGTAAAGAGGAGCGTGTTCTTGAAATTCAGGCCACTCCTTTACAGGCTACCGAAGGCGTTGAACCCGGTGTGTTGTTTGTAATGTACGACATTACCAGGATACAGCGACTTGAGAGCGTGCGGAAAGATTTTGTTGCCAACGTTTCTCATGAGTTAAGAACCCCGGTTACCTCTATTAAGGGGTTTGTGGAGACCTTGCTGGAAGGGGCCAAGGATGATCCTGAGGCATGCGCAAGGTTCTTAGGTATAATTTCAAGGCAAGCTGACCGCCTCAACGCAATCTTTAATGACCTACTGACTCTCTCGCGGCTAGAGGCCGGTGGTGATGGTGTTGAAATCGAGATGCAGGAGTTGAGCTTGGTCGAATTAGTGCAGGGAGCAATCGATGATTGTATCCACCGCGCTCGTGAAAAGCAGATGACAATTGAACTGAGCGGCAGTCGGGAGTGTTTAGTGCGTGTACACGCGACCTTATTACAACAGGCACTAGTTAACTTAATAGATAATGCGATCAAGTACTCTGATCCAGATCGTCCAGTTAGAGTGGAGCTGCGTAGAGGAGGTGACTCAGTCGAAATCGCCGTGATTGATCGCGGGCCGGGTATAGAGCAACGGCACCTAGCGCGCCTTTTTGAGCGTTTTTATCGGGTTGATCAGGGCAGAAGTCGTCAGCTAGGGGGTACCGGTCTTGGGCTATCGATCGTAAAACACATTGTCAATGTGCACGGTGGTAAGGTGTCGGTTGATAGTACCGTGGGGCAGGGTAGTGTTTTCTCAGTGGTTTTGCCGCTGTTAACTTAAGATTTGAACCTAAATTCGGCAGTTGCGGATCTGAAAATGGCGCATCTGACTAAAATCACTTTGTCTTTTGAATTTTTGAGTGCTCACCCTGACGGTGCCAGGGTTCAAGCCTTAAGAAAAGTTCAAAATACTTCGTGCAATTAGCCATCTGCACCATTTTCATCCGCCTTAACTGCCGAATTTAGGTTGCAACCCACTTGATTCCACGATGAGCCCTGATTTTAGTCATATGCGCCATTTGCAGACCCGCAACTGCCGAATTTATGTTAGTGGAGGCTAACTTCACAGTAGAGAGTAGCGGTTTAATTGCCACCTTAATAAAATCGGCGGCGGCAGCGGCGCTATTCACTTGCAGTCCAGGGAAACGGTAGGTTAACCTGTTCGATATTTCTTTATTATCTTAAATTTGGCAGTGAAGGCGGTTGAATCAGTAAAGGCGGTTGAATATGGCGCAGATTGCTAAAAGCACGAAGTATTTTGAATTTTTTTAAGGCTTGAACCCTGGCACCGTCAGGGTGAGTACTCAAAAATTCAAAAGAAAAAGTGATTTTAGTCAGATGCGCCATTTTCAGACCCCCAACTGCTGAATTTACGATTATTGGTGCCGCTTAGGAGCAGAGTATGAAAATTAAGATGTATTCATTTATTATCGGGCTCTGTTTGCTGACACATCAGCTCTTATTTGCACCACTCATAGCGCTGGCAGGAGACTTTAGTAAGAAGATACCAACCGGCGCTTCGTATGCTGAGGTAATGGGAATATGGGGTGAGCCGATTGAGAAGGTCGAGGAGGGGGTCCTAAAGCAGATGATCTGGTACTACAAAGAGGGTGCTAGAGTAGTATTTAAAAATGGACGAGTGCGCTCTTTCCGTCCGACAAACAGTGTGCTTGCACAACAGGCAGCTGCAGTAGATGCAGAAGTGCCGGTACAGAGTGCAACCACAGAGTTGGCTGGTGAGACTAGAGATCTGGTGCGTGATATAGCTAAAGAGGTTCCGTCGGGGCCTGATGCTCCCTACGTCGAGCCGCCAGTTTCTGGACAGCCGGCAGTTGTTGCAAACCAAGCTCCTTCGGGGAACCGTGCAGCTCCGGCTGTGATAGTGCCAGCAGACGATGTGTTGGAAGATCAGGAGTGAGGGTATCCGGATTAGCTGCCCTCTTGCAAATCACTATAGTCCTCTTCTACAGCTAGCGTCCTTTTGACTTCTACGGAACTACTTGGGCAAGTCAAGGCTGCCCTCGCGCAGGGTATAAGTATACCAACCGAGCTGGATGTTGTATCACTCCTGCCGCGCGCTTGGCCTCTTCTCCGCGCCCCCAGAAGAGATCAACGCGGCCAGTGCCGGTGATAGCTCCTCCCGTGTCCTGGTCAACAACAAATCTTGAGGCCTCCACAAAGTACGGGTCTCCTGCGCGTATTGCACTATCTTCGGCAAACACCGGCTTTAAGAATTGAAGAAAAGCCACGGCACCCTTTGGTGTGAATCGTGGATCGGTAGCGATCGTGCGGCCCGGCGTCGCTGGTACGCCGAGGGATGTGATGGCTCGTTTCGCGGATTTGCTAAAAAAAACATAACTGGGGTTACGAAAAAGTACGGCGTCCCGCTCTTTGTTTGGCATGGATCGCAACAACGACTCAATACGTTGGGTGGTAATGGGGAGCGGTGCGATACGGTCTTTAAGGAATTTGCCGATAGCTACGTACTTGTGTCCATTTTTATCGGCATACACTATGTGCTCCTCCGAGCCATCATCATACACCAATGTACCAGAGCCTTGAATCTGCAAGAAAAAGACATCAATTGGATCGGCCCAGGCTAGCTCAAGTCGCTGGTGATGTAGCGCCGATTTGCCGTCTATCTCCTCTCGCGAATAATAGGGAATAACTGTCGAGTCCTTTAGCCTTCCCTTGAGCGGGTTTTCCTGCGAGAAGCGATCAGAGAAGGGAGCCAGCCGAATGGTCAGCAGATCCGCTGGTTTTGATAGGAGGGCTCGCGAAAATCGCTTCGTCGGAGATCGGCTAGCCGGGATAATAGGCTCAAAATAGCTGGTTAGTAAAACCTTACCCCACTCAGTATCTCCAAAAAATTCAAAAAAGCGGAAGTGCCTCTGTATGTAGTTAAGTTTATCAATTGATGATTTAGAGCTGTTGAGCTCTGTAATAAGCCTCTCAAGAGCTTCTGCATATTCTCGCCTGGTAATGCTCTCTGTTCCAAATTGCATATTCCGTTCAGGCGACTGCTTGAGTGTATTCATCTGGAGTCGAATTGACTCAGCAAGCCCGTCTAAATCGAGGTCATCTTGAAGTTCCGGAGTTGAAACCTCTCTAAATGCCTCCTGAGGCTTAATTGGAGCAACCCTGGTACAACCACCAATAAGCAGAGCCAGAAACACGAATATGGCACGGCTGGCTCCTCTAAATGCCACACGCAGAGTTGGATTCAGAAATATTTGATTGTTCGTGCAGTGATTATTCGTATCTGGTCTGTTCATCTTCAGAACTTCGTATCACGGAGTGAGCGGCGAGTTCAATCGGGTAAATGGCTCCAGTTGTAGGTCGCTTTCTTAGCCCGTATTTTTCGCATTCTTGCAAGATTCGCCTTTGAACCTAAAAAGAGCAGTTGCGGGCCCCAAAATGGCGCATCTGGTGAAAATAACTTCGGCTTTTGAATTTTCGGTGCTCACTCTGAAGGTGCCAGGGTGAGCACCGAAAATTCAAAATACAAAGTGATTTTGGGCAGATGCGCTATTTTCAGACCCGCAACTGCCGTTTTTAGGTTTAACCACCTGCACCATTTTAGTCCGCCTTGACTGCCGAATTTAGGTTGAACAAATCAAAGATGGCACTACACTCCATGACGGATCCTCGAGCTATTGAGAAATAGCGCCGTTTATCGGTTTGTTTGAGCTTGCCAACAACTTCGGTGATGTTGAGCAAAATCGCAAATGATGCAAGCCTAAACTTAATCTTGGAGTTATCCGTTTCCCCTTTGTTAGCCGGTCTCGAATCTCAACAGTAGTTACGACGAACTCCAGAGCTATGCGGTAGCGATGCAATTTTTCATGGCTCATCGCGGAATCGAGTGGGTGCCGATGGCTGCTGATGGGTCATAACCCA